>NZ_JBNHER010000033.1:0-43118 GCF_050015975.1 Dapis purpurea BLCC-M126
AAGGGGAGGCTTTAAACCAGAATTATTTAATTATTAATTATTAATAATTGGGTAACTTAGAAATTGTATCGCAGTTGATTATGGTCAATAGCAAATTCTAAACAAGCTCTAATATCTTCTTTCGCCAGCTCTGAAAAGTCATCAATAATCTCAGCAATGGACATCCCTGATGGCACCCAGTCAGTAAGGTTGTAAACTGTAATTCACATTCGACAAATACAAAGCTTTTCCCCATCCAGTTATAATATAATATTTTGAGCCTTTATTAGACTTTATTTCCATGAACTCCAAGAAGGATCTCTTTAGGCTCTCCTTTTGCTTTATAAGTTGCATAAAGTAAGTATGGAAAACTCAACATACCTCCCAGAAAAATACTAAGAAAACCAAATATAAAGCCTTTTATAGTAAATCCTTCTCGCCAAGAAATCCAGGTTGCAAGTAAGAAAAGATGAATTAAAAAGTCGCTGTTAAACTGACTTCTCCAATCAAGATTAAGTAAATCGCCAAAATATACAGCAGGCCAATTAATGCCTTTTTTAGCTACTGCGTATATTGTTACTAGGTATATAATCACAGTAGAAATGCCAAGAAAAAACCGTAAAAATTTCATAATAACTACTTGATTTGCTTAAGAAGCCGAAAAAGAAAAAATTTTCCTTATTTTCCCCTTTCTATGTTCCCAGTTAAATATTCTCTAAAATCCTAAATATACCTTTTATCAAAACTACGGAATTTATTTTATCTTCCTATTCTACTCAGCACTTGATTCAATCAGGGGTAGCTATCCTCGCTTAATGGTGAGAATATACATTTTTTTCCTACACTCCCCACACTTCCTATAGCATTACTATGCACTACCATCCAATCATAAATATCTAGCACTTTTATAACTGTTTTTGGTGTAGGAAGCTGGTTATTAATCAGGTCAAGGTTTCCATCGCAAGCTAATCAAAATTAAACTCCTAAAATAGTTGTTAGTAGCCCTACTTGTGGTGTTAAGGTTAGCAATTATTTTTCATATTTTTTTAATACCCCTACGGCAGATAAGGAGTTATACTTAGGAAGCATTTACAAAGCACTTTCAGACTATCAGGATGCATCATAATCATCCCAGGCCAGAAATTTTCTGGTATTTCTGGGATGCCAATAGAAGAGTTTAGTTACGAAGAAACAGGACACTATTTTAGTAAATTTGCCTATAGGTTGGATAAATTTGTTGCTAATTATAGCGCTGTATCATTAGTAACTAAACTTCAACAATCTACTAGTAGTAATTTAACTTTTTTTCCAAGGTGTTATCAAGGAACAAACTTTACAATTAAATGAAAAAAATATTAGGAGTAGCAAGTAAAAACAAAGGAAAATAAAAAAATCTATTCCCTGCTGAATACCTGGAAAGTTCTGGAAATTTAAAATATAAGTATTTCACAAAAAATTACAGGAAATTATCAGATAGCTGTTTATTTTCTTGTATGATTCCATCTTCAAGATAAACTACTCTATCAGCAGAACTAACTATTCTAGGATCATGAGTTACCATAAGCACTGTACAGCCACCTTCTTTAGCTAGCTGACGCAGTAACTCAATAACTGTATGACCACTATGAGAATCTAAAGCTGCTGTTGGTTCATCCGCCATAACTATCCTAGGGTTTCCAGACAGGGCACGAGCGATCGCAACCCTTTGTTTTTGGCCACCAGATAAATCCCGTGGATGTAGTTTGGCTTGAGGAGCTAACCCTACCTGTTCCAAAAGCACCTGAGCTTCATGTTTTGCTGCCTTACCTTTGATACCCTTCATATTCAGAGCTACTTCTATATTTTCCGCTGCTGTTAATGCCGGGAACAAGTTAAATCCCTGAAAGATAAAGCCGATATTCTGAAGTCTAAACTTGGCCAATTGATGTCTAGACATTTTTGTGATTTCTTGTCCCAAGAGACACACTCTGCCAGATGTTGGTGTTAACAATCCTGCTAAGATTGACAGCAAGGTAGTTTTACCAGAACCAGATGGCCCCATCAATAGTTGGACATCACCCTTCTGTACTGTCAAGTCAATATTCTTGAGTACCTGGTAAGATTGTTGTCCGGTTTGGTAGGCCATTGTCACCCCACAAGACGTGATTGCTGCTGTTCTTAAGCTAGCAACATCTCTAGGATTACAAAGAGATAGGTTTTTAGTTTTAGTGGCAGCAGCCATGTACATATTAAAAGTAGTCATAGGTGCGACTTTTGGTAAGCTAGAGTGTTTTGGGGACATGAGGAATATACCTCTGATAGATAGTTCGCTTATGCGAAGTTTCTATAGTTTGCTTGAGTTTACTAGGTTTTTGAGTTTAACCTAAATTGAATCTCTCTCGTTAAATTAAATTTAATTTCAGGGATTGATTTAAGTTTAATGGCCTTTGAACATTTAGAAACTGAGGTAATTTACTTACATTGTATTTTAGCTTACTAAGTTTTAAGGTAATCAAGAACACTTAGAACTTAGATTAATTTTGACTAGGCTTTATCTGAGAGTTTACTAAGAATAGCTCAAGAGTAGTTGAAATTTATTCTGAAGTTACTCAATATATTTTTCTTCATTTTTCCCATTTAAAATTTCATATTTTGAGCATTTCACCTCAAAAAATGTGAAGAAAATATAATTTTTTTCTGTAGTCAAAATCATCAGGAAAAATTTTCATTAGATAATGAAAAATGAAAATTTTTCTATTTTAATGGTATCACTTAACAGCATTAATATGAGGTATTTTAGTTGTCAAAGCCATACATGAGTAACTTCAGTATTTCAATTTGTTTGGGCACCATAGTGGTACTTAAGTTTGCTACCTACAAGATATTTTAAGTATTTTCCTGGTTACTTGTGCCTACTTGATTAATAACTTTCTTTCTTGGGAAGAGAAATAAGTAATTATTAGTCTATCTATCTAAGATAACATATAGCAGTCTTATTTCGGTTTGATATTTTGGTGGCAGTTAGGAGTTAGGAGTCAGTAGTCAGGAGTCATAATTTTCAAAGTTAAGGGATAAAATTAATTATTATTAAAACTGTCACGACCAATGGGCAGATTGCTATACTAACAAACTTATAGTTAACAATAAATTCTCGTATCAAAAATAGCAGATATTAATCTCTGGTAGTGCTTAAATTGTGTATAATATTTTTATAAAAAAAGAATATATTTATTGAAAATCGTCAAATATATTGAAAAGATAGATGAGAGTATTTGCAATTTACTTTCTGCTAAACTGTTGTAATTAGTCGATAATATCCAAATATCTCAAGATTTTCATGATGGCGACATTTTTATTAGAAATTGGTACAGAAGAATTACCTGCAACTTTTGTCTCTGAAGCCATAGAACAGTGGCAAAAACTTATCCCCACAACCCTCACGGAGGCATACTTGACAAATGATGCAGTTAACGTATATGCCACACCTAGACGTTTAGCAGTGGTCATTAATGGTTTGCCAATTAAACAACCAGATCGAGAAGAAGAAATTAAAGGACCTCCGGCAAAAGCAGCTTTTAAAGATGGCAAACCTACTAAAGCAGCAGAAGGATTTACTAAAAAACAAGGAGTAGAACTTAATGACCTAGAAATACGTCCTACGGAAAAAGGTGATTTTGTTTTCGTTAATAAAAAAATTCATGGTCAACAAACAACAGCAATTCTGACAGAATTAATACCAGAATGGATTGATAAATTAGAAGGTAAAAGATTTATGCGTTGGGCAGATGGAGATATTAAATTTCCCCGCCCTATTAGATGGTTAGTAGCATTATTAGATGATGAAATATTGCCGATAAATTTAGAGAATGGTTCGGAGAAAATTACAAGCGATCGCCTCTCTTACGGTCATAGAGTTTTATCTCCTCAAATAATAAAAATTTCCCAAGCCAAAGATTATGAAGAAGAGTTGAGAAAAGCCTACATTGAAGTAGATTATCAACAAAGAAAAAGCAAAATTGAACAACAAATACAAACTGCTGCAAAAGAAGTTAAAGGAACAGCAGAAATTCCTACAGAATTATTAGCAGAAGTCACAAACTTAGTAGAATGGCCGACAGCAGTAGTTGGAAAGTTTGACGAAGAATTTTTAATTTTACCTGCGGAAGTCACAAAAACAGTAATGGTGACACATCAACGTTATTTTCCTGTTGTAAAATCTCCAAAAGCTGGTAAAGAAATAGAGTTGTTGCCATATTTTATTACCATTTCTAATGGCGATCCAGAAAAATCAGAAATTATAGCGACAGGAAACGAAAGAGTAATTAAAGCGAGATTAGCTGACGGACAATTTTTCTATAAAGCAGATTTAGCTAAACCATTAGAAAGCTATTTACCTGAATTAGAGGCAGTGACATTCCAAGCAAAGTTAGGCTCAATGGGAGAAAAAGTACAACGTATTGTTAATATAGCTAAGTTAATTGCTGAACAGTTACAAGTGAGTAAAGAAGAATCCAAAAATATAGAAAGAGCAGCTCTTCTTTGCAAAACTGATCTAGTAACTCAAATGGTTTATGAATTTCCTGAATTGCAGGGAGTAATGGGAGAAAAATATGCTCGTGCTGGCCGAGAAACTGAAGCAGTAGCAACGGCAATTTTTGAACATTATTTGCCTAGAGGGGCAGGGGATATTTTACCAAAAACTATTAGTGGTCAAGTTGTAAGTTTGGCAGATAAACTTGATACTTTGGTAAGTATTTTTGGGTTAGGAATGTTACCTAAAGGTTCCGGTGATCCCTTTGCTTTACGTCGGGCAGCGAATGCTGTGGTTAATATTACTTGGTCGGCTAATTTACCATTAAATTTACATCAGTTATTAGAACAGATTGCTGTAGATTTTGTTAAAACTTATTCTGAAATAAATTCTGAATTATTAACACAGTTATATGATTTTTTCTTGCAGCGAATTAGAACTATTTTGCAAGAGGAAAAAAATATTGATTATGATTTGGTAAATGCAGTTTTGGGAGATAATGATTCTGAATATCAGGAAAGGGCATTAAAAGATTTATTAGATGTGCGTAATCGGGCAGTTTTCTTACAAAATATTCGGCAAAATGGTATGCTTGAAAAAATCTATGAAACTGTCAATCGTTCAACTCGTTTAGCTGCTCAAGGTGAGTTGGATAAAATGCAACTTGCACCTTTAGAAGTTGTAGATTCAAAACTGTTTAAAAGTGAATCTGAATTAGCTTTTTATGATGCTTTGGTTGAATTAGTGCCTCAAACAGAAATATCTCAAAAAACCAGGAATTATCAACAGTTAGTCGATGCTTTGGCAAAAATAGCTCCCACAGTAAGTAATTTCTTTGATGGACCTGAAAGTGTATTGGTAATGGACCCCGATCCGAAAATCAAACAAAATCGGTTAAATTTATTGAGTCTGCTCCGCAATAATGCCAGGGTGTTGGCAGACTTTGGCCAAATAGTTAAAAGTTGAACTGTAGCAGGCAAAAGTTCCAGAAGGCAACCCAATAGTAGGAAAAACATTTCTTAGTCTAAGATTCATCATCAGTCTATGTCTTAAGCAACTCTTTCTTTGCTATAGGTATTAGGGGTTGGGGAAAATTACTAAAATATCAATAATATCAATGTAGTTGTGACGCTAGGCTTTGGAAATATAAAAAAGGGTATGGGGAACAGCTTAACTAGGGGATATTCAGCAATTAACAAGTAATACCATTTCTCAAAAACTTTTCAACCCGTATCTTGAACAGGGGAGTAGATATGGAGGTTGTATGCAACGTCCGTACTGGAGAAGTAAACATAAGAATAATTAACATTAACGTTACTTGTAATTATCAAAAAACTTTCATGTGCCTGTGTTAATTACTTAATAATTGAAGTTTCACCTAAGTATAGCATTAATGCATAGTAATTGGTATAAGAAGAGGTAACTATTTACCACTTTAACTGTAAAGGTTTGGTGACTCAACCAACTACCCTTTGATATAAAGGCTGGAATTTTAATACCATTTTGATTTGAAGTTGCACAGAATTATGAAATTTATTAACCTTTGTGTCTGTATATCAAAGTCAACTCTGATTTAAACTTTATTCTATGTAACTTCATATTCAAATCTTAATATAGGGTTTCTCACTGTTTTTGAGGTACAGTTATCTTTTTCTTTCTATTCCCTATTTCCTATTACTTATTGTCTTCTGTAGCTGTTGGCTAAAACAAATTTTGTAGTGAACTACTGATAATAACTGTTATAAATACAGCATTAAGTACCTTGAAAAGGGAAATAAATTCAACCAAATTTTTTGGGTAAATATTTTTTAATTAGATATTATTTCAGGAAAAAAACTAGCAACTACAACTATGTTTTATTTACTTTAGTTATTCAATAAGCATCAACTATAACACTATCTTTTATAGAAACTGTATAAATCCTAAATCCTACGGAAGTATCGTAGCTCAATCTGCTGTAAAATTAAAATAATTAGACTAAAAATTCGTTCTTCCAGAAAAATTTACTATGTCAAAAGCTCATATTATTGGTTTAGGAAAATCAGGTGTTGCTGCTGCGCGACTGCTGAAAAAAAATGGTTGGGAAGTTGAATTGAGCGATCGTAATACTTCCGACTTCCTGGAGCAACAAAAACAGCAGTTAATTCAAGAGGGTATTACTGTTAAGTTGGGTTATTCATTTCAACAAGAAACCTCTTTAGATTTAGTTGTTGTTAGTCCTGGTGTCCCCTGGGATTTACCTGCATTGCAACAATCTAGAGAAACTGGAATTGAAACAATAGGGGAAATGGAGTTAGCGTGGCGATATCTCAAGTCTTGCTCCTGGGTGGGTATTACCGGTACTAATGGCAAAACTACCACCACTGCTTTAACTGCTGCCATTTTTAAGACTGCCGGATTGTTGGCTCCTGCCTGTGGTAATATTGGATATGCTGCTTGTGAATTAGCTTTATCTGAAACTCCCCCGGATTGGATAATAGCAGAAGTAAGTAGTTATCAAATTGAGTCTTCCAATACTTTGAGTCCAGAAATTGCTGTATGGACTACTTTTACTCCTGACCATCTAAGTCGTCACTACAGTCTAGAAAATTATTTTAATATTAAAGCTGGCTTATTAAATCGCTCTCAAATACAAATTCTTAATGGTGACGACTACTACCTGCGTGAAAATGCAACAAATCTTTGGCATAATCCTTACTGGACAAGTATTCAAGGAAAAGCTAATTTGATTGGAGATATAGCTAAAGGAATTTATATTGAAGATGGATGGGTAGTAGGGTTGGAAGAAAGAATAATTCCTGTGGAGTCACTGCAAATGTTGGGAAATCATAATCAGCAGAATTTATTGATGGCAGTAGCGGTGGCGAAATTGGCAGGAATAGAAAAAGAGGCGATCGCTGAGGCGGTGAAAAATTTTTCTGGTGTCCCCCACCGTTTGGAATATATTTGCAGTTGGAATGAAGTAGATTTTATTAATGATAGTAAAGCTACAAATTATGATGCTGCAGCAGTTGGTTTAAAAGCTGTACCGGCACCTGTATTATTAATTGCTGGCGGTGAAGCTAAAGAAGGTAATGATAATGATTGGTTGCGACAAATTAAGGAAAAAGTTGTTTTTGTTTTATTAATTGGTGATGCTGCTGAGTTTTTAGCTAAGAGATTACAAAAGATTAATTTTCGTCATTATGAAATAGTGAAAAATATGGAACGTGCAGTAATTAGAGGTGCAGCATTATCGAAAAAATATGATGCTAAAGTCGTCTTGTTATCTCCTGCTTGTGCAAGTTTTGACCAGTATCAAAATTTTGAAGAAAGAGGAGACAGTTTTCGGAAGTTATCTTTAGCATTAAATCAGAAAAAAAGGTAGATTTAGGTGTTAGGTAGTAGCTGTTAAGTCTGAGGTTTTAGTTATTAGATTCAGTTGCTTGAATTAATGAAAAATACTTTTCATATATCTTTTGAGTAACTCTATTAAGTACCTAGTTATAAATAAAGTTAACTTTAAATTAGGACGAGTCAGGGAGCAGGAGTCATAATTCAGAATAGTTTAGGTAAATTGACTACCTAGAGTTTTTTAAGGTTGATTTTTCCTAGCTACTTAATTGTTCCCTATTGCCTAAGATTATATAAAAATTTAAGTTGCAAGGTTTGATTTCAATAATATATAAATAAACACAAAAAAAGGTTGATAATAATTATGTCTGGTTTAACAGTTAAAGATTTAGAAAAGCTGCAAATAGATTATCCAGATTATCGCATGGAATTAGTACGAGGAGAGATTATTGTTATGAGTCCTTCGGGTTTAGAATCAGATGAAATAGCAGCAGCAATAGTCGCTTATTTATGGAATTGGGTAAGACCAAGAAACTTAGGTAGAGTTATTGCTTCTGGTGGAGGTTTTCGCTTACCAAATGCAGATGAAGATATTCGGACTCCAGATGCTTCTTTTATTCGTGCGGAAAAATTACTTCGTCCTACAGAAGATTATGTTAAGTTAGTTCCTGACTTAATTTTTGAAGTAAAATCTAAGAGTGATCAATTACCAAAATTACGTCAAAAAATACAAGAATTTATAGAGTTAGGAACTATTGTTGGGGTGTTAGTAGATCCTCGCAGTCGGACAATGGAAGTTTATCGTTATCAGCAAGAAAAAATTGTCCTGAAAGATGGGGATGTGTTAGAAGTAGAAGAAATCTTACCAGGGTGGAAATTACCTGTATTTGAAGTATGGGCGCCAGAGTTTGGGTAGGAATTTATATGAGGTACACTGGAAAAATTAAACAAAAGATTATATAAAAAATTTAATGGAAGGAAAACAACTATTTTTATTTCCTAATTTTGAGTATCAAAGTGATAATAATTATCATAAAAAAGCTAAACTAGGTCGCTATGAGAAAATCCAATATGAATTAAACAATAACGACCTGCATATTTTTCTGATGCTACCTTTTGTCTTTCACAACTCTCTTTTGCAGATGCTTGTTTAGTCAGAATGAATGAGTTAATATTAGGCAGTAGCTTGTTAACTTTAGATAGTGATTTTCGCATTTATCGGAAAAATAAAACGGAAATAATTGATGTAATTATTCCCGATGAATTATAAATTTAGCAATTAACAGTCAGCTACCAGCTTTTCAATTTTTTTTGAATATCTAACTTTAAGAGTAGTTACTTTAATTTTATCAATATGAAAACTGCAATATCTTAACTTATAACTTTCCTTTCTTTTTGCTTTAATATTACTCTTAAAAAAACGTGATACTAGAACTATTATTATTAACAACTTTAGGATTTTTCGGTAGTTTCGGTCACTGCGTCGGAATGTGTGGTCCTCTGACTGCAAGTTTCTCTCTTTCCACAAAATCTCCAATTTCCTCTAACAAATGGCATCAATTTCAATTTCATACCCTACTTAACTTTGGTCGTCTCTGTAGCTACACCCTGACAGGTGCAGGTATTGGCGCACTAGGTTCCGTATTAGTGGCAAGCGGTCATTTAGCAGGTATTGACAGTGAGCTACGACGATGGTTAGCAATAATTACAGGTTTAATGCTGATCTGGTTTGGTTTGGCAAAAGTGCAACCGCAACTATTACCAAATTTACCAATATTTCATCCTCTGAAAAAAAGCAACCTGCATAACCGCTTAAGTGCAGTCATGGTAAACCTTTCCATGGAAAACAAATGGTGGACTCCTGCCTTACTAGGATTAGTTTGGGGTTTGATGCCATGCGGTTTTCTGTATGCTGCCCAAATAAAAGCTGCAGAAACAAGCAATATTTGGTTAGGTGGAGCGAGTATGTTCGCCTTTGGTTTAGGAACATTACCCTCAATGTTAGGAGTGGGAATGTTGACATCTTTTTTAAGTGCAGATAAACGCAGTCAACTATTTCAAATGGCGGGTTGGGTGAGTATCTTCGTTGGTATAATGGTAGTCATGCGGAATGGTGATATGGTTGACTATACTGGTCATGCTGCAATATTTTGTTTAATTTTAGCCTTGATAGCACGTCCCCTAAGTCGGTTTTGGAGTCAACCTCTACGTTATCGACGTGCTTTAGGTGTGGGAGCATTTGTTTTGTCAATGGCGCATACAGGGCGAATGTTAGACCACAGTTTAAATTGGAATATCCAGGCGGTTTCGTTTATGTTGCCTCAACATCAGTTGGCAATATGGACTGGTTTTGTCAGTCTGGGATTTATGTTACCATTAGCATTGACTAGTTTTGATGGAGCAGTCAAATATTTCGGTCAGTGGTGGCGGAGGTTACATTTATTGAGTGTACCAGCGTTTGTATTATCTGGAGTTCATGCAGTGGCAATGGGTTCTCATTATTTGGGTTCTTTAGAATGGAGTATGGAAAATCAGTTGCGAACTGTTGTTTTGGGAGTGGTAATATTAGTTGTATTAGTTGTGCGATCTCGTCGTTTTTGGTCTTTATTTTCTTTACAACGATATTATACACCTCCACTAAGGGAAATGGGGAAATGGGGAGACGGGGAGATAGGGAGATAGGGAGATGGGAAGATGGAGAGATGGGGAGATGGGGAGATGGAGAGATGGGGAGATGGGGAGATGGGGAGATGGGGAAGTTGAATATTGCAGTTAGCAGTTATAGATAGAATTATAAATTCAGATGATACCAATGGAGACAATGTCAGTCATACCACATTGATCGCCTAATCTCTTGTAAAATTAATAAATAGAAAAAAATTTTTGGAGTACAATATAATGAAAATTAGTATCAAAATTTTATTGTTAACTTTGGCATTTTCTGTTGGAGCAAAAGCAGAAATAATTAATCATAAACTGCACAATCAATTAATTCCTACTTATGCTCATAATGTAGAAATTTCTGAAGATGTAGCTTGTACTTTTCACATTACACCTAATCATAATCCGAAAGTCGGTAAATCTTCTTTAGCTTGGTTTGCTCTAACTCGTAAAGGTGGTAAAAGTCTTCCTTTTAGTGAATGTAATTGTCAGTTAAATGTTTATGCTGAACCCCGTAATTCTGATAGTAAACCGATAATGAATCCAGAATTAAAAGGAATTGATACTGAACAATATCAAGATATACCAGGAGCAGAAATCATGTTTCCCAAAGCAGGTATTTATGATTTAGAAATTATTGGTAGTGCCAAAGATGGAACAAGTTTTAAACCTTTTAAATTTAATTATTCTGTGACTGTTACTGGTGGATAATAAAAATAGGTAGTCATCAAAAAATAATCTTATATTCAGAAAATAATTAATTCTGGAAATTGATAACTGTTAAAAATTATTAGTGGAGTTTAAAAATTCAGAAGTAGGGTTAATCGGGCAAGTAAGCTAACACACATTTAAAATGAGTCTTAGCAAGTCATAAATCTGAAGTAATAAGGGTTGTACTTTTAACTTAGTACACAACAAGTTAAGTTATTTAAATGCAAAAAAGCTTACTATTTATAGTATCCTATTGATTTTATATGACCCTATAAATTAATATGTTAAACTCTAATCTATAACCTCTTAAATTCTGAAATGGGAGTAGTTTATATAGGCGATCGCGCCGTGGGAAAAACTCATTTAGCATTAGCATTGGCAAACCCCCAAGGAAATTATGTTCGGGTCGATTTAGTCAATCAAAATTATCAAAATCTCCGGGCAAATTTGCTTAATTTAGATGGTACAACTAAACCTACTCAAACTATTGAAAAGCGTTCTATTAATGTGGAAGTTAGACTGCCTATTGGTATTAGTAAAATTCCTGTAGATTGGATAGATTCTCCTGGAGAATTATTTCGTAGGTCGTGGCAGTCTGAACATATTAATGAATGGCAAGACTTTAAAGAAATAATGAGTCAAAGTGAAGGAATTTTTTTAATTGTTCCTCCCTATAGAGAAATTTTACAGCCTCATATTGATCCAGAAAATTATATTACTCGGCAACAATGGTGTAATAGATTTAATCGTTGGGCTGAGTTCTTTATTTATGATTGTCCTCAAACTCGACAGATTGTAATTTGTTTGAATAAAGCGGATTTAATAAATTGTGAAATTGATCGGGAAATTTCCAAGTTAAATTATTTGCCTCATGGCTCTCCTATGAATTGGCTACAACGTCATAATTATGTTGTTAATCGTTATTTTCAACCTGTAAAATCGGAACTAGAACAAATAAATAAAAGTCGTTCTGGTTTGTCAGTGCGATGTTTTATTACCAGCATTTATTATCGTAGTTTCTTAGAATTACCTTGGATATATTTGGCGAGTTATTTAGCTTGAATGAAGAATGAAGGAAGAAGAAAAGAGGAAGGAACTAAGAAGAATAAAAAATAAAAAAAAGTACATTTTAGACTAAACAAAGTCAGCAGATACACAGAATTAATTACACAAAAATTTTGCTGAAATCCCTATTCAATAAGGGTCTAATTTGTAAATAATTTTGTTCAGGTGTTTAATACCATAATACTTATAAATAATAAGAAATAGGAAAGTAGTTAAATTGCTTAAACATGATATAGCGTTTCTCAGGCTAGTGAGGTACACTTTATATCTTTCTTCCCTTTCGCCTGTTGCCTAGAATTTTGTCACTATTTTTGGGAATTGCTATATACACTAGATTACAATTATATGAAATACAAATATTAATAATAAAACCTTAGCCGTACTTCACTGAGATGAAATATGCTATAAGAAGTAAAAAGTAAATTTGAAATAATCTTGGGAGGATTTAAGTTTTATATTCCCTATTCCCTCTGTTATAGTTTAAATAAAATTTAGAGATTTAATCAAAAAAAATGGGGAATATTTGTATTATCGGACCTACTGGTGCAGGGAAAACAACTTACTTGGCAGGATTAGCTTATTGGCCGGAAAAAACTAATCCAAATTTTCAAATTACAGCTATTACTAATGATGCTAAAAATTTAGCTAATAAAGCTGAAACTATTATTCTGAATGGTGCTTCTTTAGAACCTACTATTATTGATGGAATTAGAATTAAAAGTTTCTACGATTTACCTTTGTATTCTTTTCACATAGAAGTCAAACGTTGGTGGCAACGAAAAACAGAAGAAATTAACCTGGTAGTTCGAGATTATCCAGGGGAAATTTTTAATGAATTACAAGGTGGAATTTCTAATCCTTTGCATCAAGAATTTCTCGATGAATGTCTGATTAAAGATAATCTTGGTTGTCTAATTTTATTTCATAAATGGGAACCAGGAAGTGACATATTTTATAGTAACGTAATGGAAAGATTTATTGACTTAATGGATGAAAGCGATCGCACTCAAGATTTACGTCTAGCTATAGCAATGAGTAAATGTGAAAGAGGGGAAATATGGCCTGGTCGTCTTGACCCAGAATTGGATATATTTAAAGTTCATTTACCCAGAACAACAAATATTTTAAAAAGGCGTATTCCTCAACAAAATTTACGGTTTTATGCTATATCTACTTTTGGTGTCTTACATCGAAATGACCCCCGCCCAAATCGTACAGATGAATTAGGCAGTCCCCACTCTATTTTAAGGGAACCTTTGAAATGGAAACCTCATGGAATTGTTTCTCCTTTGTATTGGTTAGTTCATTAATGGATAATTAATAATTAATAATTGATAATTGATAATTATTTGATTGCTAACTTTTGTACTAAATTGAATACTTTTTGTATTCCAAAAGTTTGCTTGTTACTCAAAGTTTAAAATTTTCATCATTATTAATTGTCAATTATAAAAATTATCCATTGGTAAAGTAATTTCAGTGTTTGGTAAAGACTAATGTTGAAATCTCTATTCAAACCGAGAATATATCGGAATTTAAAATCAGAAAATCACTCTGGAGTTTTACGGGTAATAGGCGATCGCGCTGCTGGAAAAACGACTTATATGGCTGCTTTGGCTAGGTGGCCAAATGCCGATTTTTCTAGTCCGGTTGAGTTAGTTACTCCCGCAAATAAAGATGGAGAATATTTAATTAAGCAAGCCCAGAATTTGATAGAGAAAGGATTGCAAATTGAACAAACTCGTTTAGCTAATGATGTGCTGGAAATTAAGGATTATAGTTTGAGAATTGTTTTAAAAAAATCAGATAATTTTAGCCTATCAAATAGTGTTTTAAACTTAGATATTAGCTGCAAAGATTATTCTGGAGAATTTTTTAGTGATGTACTTCAGGAAACAGATTCTCAGTTACTCCGAGATTACTTAAATGATTGTTTTCCAGCTACAGGAATTATGTTAATGATTGACGGAACAACTCATCGTAAAGATTTAGAATATGCGAGAGGAGTCGATCAACTTTTAGTAGCATTGGCAGGGCGGGATATTTTGGGTCAAAAACGACGAATTGCTCTAGTATTAACTAAGTGTGAATTAGCAGATTTATGGGGAAATAGACATAGACCAAAATTTTTGGCAGAAGCAAGGTTTCCTATTATTTTTAAAAGGTTAGAATCTTGGCAAGATTTGGGAATGGGAAATGTGGAATATTTTACAACTTCTGCTTTTGGTGTGACTGGAAAGAAATATTTTAAACCAAATTCTCAGCAAATTTATCGCGGTCGTGGTGGGGTAGCATCTGTATTGGAAGACTCCAAAAAATGGCGACCTTTTGGTTTAGTTTCTCCCATATATTGGATTTGTACGGGTCAGCGGAATTTAGAGTTAGATAAAGATTAATATTACTTTTTGACATCCTCCCCGGCCTAAAGGCGCGGGGATTCCTACCGAGCCGAAGCTCCTCGGTGGGTTGACGCTTCATCGACTGCTGCTACCTTGACGCTAGTCTTACGCTTGTCTCCACGTCCATTTAATGTCTCAGACTGCCCGCCCGCGACTAATATATTTATTGCTGCATTCTCGTCTCTATCGTGTTTTGCACCACAGTTGAGACACTCCCACTCTCGCACCTGAAGGTCTAACTTTCCACCTTTGAATCCACAACATGAGCAAGTTTGAGATGTTGGTTCCCAACGACTAATTACTCTAAAATCACGACTGTATTTTTCTGCTTTTCCTTCTAAAAGGGTTCGGAATTGTCGCCAACCTAAATCAGAAATAGCCCTAGATAATTTACGGTTTTTAACCATTCCAGATACGTTCAAATCTTCTAAAACAATTGTTTGGTTTTCACGAATTATTTTAGTGGATAGTTTATGTAGAAAATCTGTTCTTGTATCTTTCAATTTAGCATGAAATTTAGCAATTCTAACCCGTGCTTTTTCATATCTTTTAGACCCTCTAGTTTTATGAGATAATGATTTACTTAACTTTCGTTAGCGCAGCTCCTCTGAAAGAGGCTACTTCTTAATTCGCTTCTTGAGCGGTTTTGGTGCATTAACTTTTTCTCCATTACTCAATGTAGCAAAAGTTTTGATTCCTAAATCTATACCTACTAAATTATCAGTTTGAGATAAAATTTTAGGTAAAGTTTCTATTACAAAACTCAGAAAATATCTATTAGCAGAATCTTTAATTACTGTTACTGAGCTAGGCTGACTAGGTAGTTTTCTTGACCAAGCTACTTTCAGATTTCCAATCTTGGCTAAATAAACTTTTTCTTGATATAGTTTAAACCCCCTCAAGGTAAACCTAGCAGATTGTTTTGACTTCCTAGTTTTGAACTTGGGAGGTTTTATGGCTTTGCCTTTTCTCTTGGCTTTTGTAGAACTGAAAAAGTTTTGATAAGCTTGGTTTAAATCATTCAATGATTGCTGTAATGGTACAACTGATACCTCTGATAGCCATTCTCTGTTTTTAGTTTTTTTAGCTTGAGTAATAAAGAGTTTTTGTAGCTCAGAATTAGTCGGCTTCTTTTCTTCTGATTTGTACTTTTCCTGACAGCAAGCTAGACTATCATTCCAAACAACACGGACACAACCAAATAGTTTGGCTAATCGGTATTTTTGTCCCAGTGTTGGATATATGCGGTACTTAAATCGAGCTTTCATCATCTGACTTTTTAACTGGCCTATATGGATAACATATTTATTGAAAAAAAAACAACTAAAAAGTCGCCCTTCTAGGGCGAGGCTTCAGACCCATTTTTTCGGTGAGTAGTGAAATTTTGCTTCTATTGCGTATAGAGCAATAATAAATTCATTTTCTTAAGCACCCAGCCAGTAGAGGTGAGTAGTGAAATTTTGCTTCTATTGCGTATAGAGCAATAATAAATTCATTTCCTGAAGCACCCAGCCAGCAGAGGTAAGTAGTAAAATTTTGCTTCTATTGCGTATAGAGCAATAATAGATTTATTTTATGAAGCGCCCAGCTAGCAGAGGTGAGTAGTGAAATTTTGCTTCTATCTGTACTTCAATATTCAATCCCCCCTATCTCCCCCAACTATATAATAAGTATTCAACCAAATTTGATATTAGCGGAAGGGTTTGGAGACCAAACCCTACGGATTATTTTTATAAAACGGTATTTAAGTGAATTGGTATTAGCAAATGGAAAATATTGAAATTCACGAATTCAGCACAGGTATAATTCCCGAAATCTTACCCGATGGTAAATGGATTTCCAGAGGATTTAAAGTAGGAGAATATATGAATTTAACCTTGCCTAAAGTCCCCCATTCTGTAGGAAGAGCAATTGCTAATAAAGGTTTTGAAGTAGGCAAAGATCGTAATAGTCAAGAGCCTACTTTTGTGGGGCGAGTTGTGTTGAGTATGACTAAAGAAGAACCAGATTATTCAGTGGTTGCTGTAGTGACATCTGGGCAAGATGAATATGGGCGTTCGACTTCTTTTTATCGTTATTTTTTCTGTGTTGGAAAAGATAATATTTGGCAAATATTAGATTGGATAAAGACTCAGCAGCAACAGGGAATTAACCCGAGATTTAATCCATCTGAAACTAGAGAGATTGGAAAACCAAACCAGCATCAAGTTACTCGGAAACCAGAAATAAATTTACCTACAGATTGGCAAGATTGGCTGAATACTCAAACTTTGCCTGTAATAATTCCTACTGAATTATCTGACTTACAAATTATTAATAAAATTGCTGAATTCAAAGCTAATGGTCAGCCTATATCATGGGTTTATAATGTCGAAGCTGTTGAACGACCAGAACAATTTATAATTATTCATCCGGCTAATTCGGAAGTAGCAGCAAGTCTGACAGAAGTACAGACAAAAATAATAGAAAATTCCCGGACGAATATCTCAAAAAATATAGATGAAGCAGCTATAGAAACGGCAATTAAAGGATTAATTAGTGGTTCTCAAATAAAGCAGGAATGGATAGAAAATTTAATTTTAAAATTACAGACTGGTCAAGTTACATCAGAATATTTAAACAACTTATTTGATAATTTGGGAGCGAGTAATGCTGTCAAACAAGGAAATGCTAATGCTCAGATGGTTAGATTATTAACTTTAAGGGCAATTTTTATTCCAGAAACTTTACCAGAATATCTGCATTGGTTAAATATTAATGGAGATGTAAATAAGGAAAATGAAAAGCAAAAAATATCTCTACAATTACAATCACAACTGAGAAATTATCAAAAATTATTAGAACCATTAATTGTAGGAGGAGCAGATCGCGCCTTCTATCAAATATTAGGGAAAAAAATATCTGTTCCTGCCTTCTGTTGGCTGTTAAAAACTAAAAGCAGTTTATGGTCAGCATATTCCCAGAAAATAAAAAAACAAGTTCGCCACGATTTAGAATATTTAGGAAATAGTCTATTAAACAAAACTCTTAGTCAAGAAACAGATGAGTTAGTCTATGGCAGTGGGATTTGGAAAAAGTTAATTTATTGGTTAAAATCTCGTCGTTATCCCTGCAATTATTATCAACCTTTTGCCGATTTATTTTCTCAACTACCTGATTATGAGTTGGCAGCTTATTTTCATCAAGTTAGTAATGGAAAAGTACCAAAAGAAATTTTCACCACAGCGTTTCCAAAATTAAAGTCTACTTATGAAACAATTATTTTTGGGTTAACGGTTCAGAAGCAATTAGCTTTTTCTGACCGGATAACTATATTAATTAGAAAGTATGGACGATCAGCAGCAGTAACTTGTTTGCTTTTGCTTTCTCATGGTTTATTTTTTGCTTTGGGATATCAGGTAGGTAAGTTTAATAGTGGAAATATTACTGAAGGGGAAACTCTAGAATATCCTCTTGCTTCAGAAGAAATATTAACTGATGTAGAAATAATTACTGTGAGTGAAATTTCGATAGAAAAAATGGAGAAAGCACTAGAAAAATTTCCCACTACTAGCAGCGTAATTCAAGAAATTTTCCGGGAACTAGAGGAAGAAATATTAGCTCAAAATTCTACATTAGTTACAATAGAAGAGGCACGTTTAGAGATTATTCAAGCAATTAAGAAAATTCTAGAAAATGATGTAAAACTGCAGTATACTGGGGCGATAGAAGATGATTTAGTAGGTGATTCAATTAAATATATAGAAGCTAAAAAACAATGGATAGCAGCGATTTATTCCTATCAGAAAAAGTTTTTTAGTGATGGTTTTGGCTATATTGAACCAGATAAAAAAACCGCAGATAAATTAAAGTGTGATGTAGCAGATTTGTTGGAAATTAACTTACAAATACGACCTCGACGTTGTAGGGAAAAATCATAATTATGGCAATTAGCTATCAGCTAGTTCACTTGTATTACAGCGGTTTTCATATGAATAAACCACAATGATACTAACTCCTAATATCAAATCCGGTTAAATAACCTCACTATCAATTTAGTAGTCAATAGTCAGTAGAAAATACTCAACCACTTATTTCTAGGGCGTGTCAAGAAGAAAGAAGCTCAACTGCTGCCGACTATCCTCAAAAGAAAGTAGATGCGATTATTGTATGTGCAATTAAACGGATTTGATATAACTCCTAACTCCGTACGGATGTTGCATGCAACGTCCCTACATCCTGACTCCTGACTCCTAACAATGAGTTTAGTAGTCTACTCAACTGAAAAGCGCTGTAATGTACTAACACTTGGTGGCAAATGAACGTAATCATTACCCCATAGAACCTTTGGGTGTAGAATTGGGTATTTGGGAAGGCGAATATCAGAGTCAAGTATGGCCTTGGTTGCGTTGGTGGGATGTACAGGGGAATCTATTGTTGACAGTAGATGAAGGTGCAGAACAAGAACGTCAACGTGCCGATCGCTTGGCAGAGCAGTTAAAAGCTTTAGTTGTGGAACCGGAGTTGTAATAGGGGAATGGCGTTGGCGGAGCCTAGCGGCAGCTATATCGCTACTGTAATCTGAAAAGAGCGATTCGCCTTAACCCATAACCAACCGAAAACCAATATCCTCATCTTGCCCCATAGGAAATCTTCTAACACGGTTAGCACAACGACAACTTTTAGGAAGGTCATACCAAGAGCCACCACGGAGTACCTTACTATCACTATTACTCTGTTCCCCACTTTCCCAAACACTGCCATCTGTGGGAGCAGTGTCATAGTTATAATGCCAAACATCTTGACACCATTCCCAGACATTACCGTGCATATCATATAAACCAAAATTATTGGGAGGAAAACTACCAACTTCTGTTGTCTTTTGTATATAGCTCCCTGTTGGTGCAGAAGCATAGGTGTAGTTACCACGATAATTAGCTAACTCAGTTGTTATAGTTTCCCCAAAATAAAACGGTGTAGTCGTTATATTTCCCGTTCTTTTATCTTCAGGCAAATGATGCGGTTTCCTTCCTGTCAATGCCTGAATTCCAATCATCCCCACTGCATAAATATCACTGCTGAATTTGGGTTTGCCTATCGCCTGTTCGCTTGGCATATATCCGGGAGTTCCCACTGCCACAGTGACAGTTGTTTGTCCTGCTGCATTTATTACTAAAGTGCTAATTTCTTTTACTGCCCCAAAGTCAATTAAAACTATTTTCCCATCCTGGCGACGGCGCATTAAATTTTGTGGTTTAATATCCCGGTGAATCACATTTTCCTGATGCACAAATGCCAAAACTTCGAGAATATCTTTGAGTAACTTAACTGTATAAGATTCACTTGATTTTTTATTAGGGATAAGTTCTTTGCTAATATCTTCCCCATCTATATATTCTTGTACTAAATAAAATTCTCCTTCTTCCTGGAAATGTGCCAAAAGTTCAGGAATTTGTTGATGATATTTGCCTAATTTGTCGAGAGTATTTGCTTCTCTTTCAAATAAAGTTTTAGCTATGGGTAATATTCCTGGATTTGAGGATTTTGGTCTGAGATGTTTGACTACACATTTTGGTTTTCCTGGTAAGTCTTCATCTTGAGCTAAATAAGTATCACCAAAACCTCCTTTTCCTAGAGATTTAATGATGCAATAGTGATTTCTTAAAGTTATTCCAGGCTGCATTTTATTGACTCAGGGCAAAGACTATTTTTATAGATTTTTAGACCACTATATTGTGACTATATATGAGCGCACTTTTCCATTATGTTTAGAATATCTTGTCAAGTCTACTTTGTCAACCTATATTTTGAATTTTTTGAGATTTTTTTGATTTTCTAAGTTAAAAATTATCCTCGAAAATAAAGCTAATTTATTGGTACAAAAATGGCAATAAATTTCTATTTGCTAATCCAAAGTAACTAAACTTAAAAAACTAAGTCTGGCCATCAAAAAATGAGCAATAAATGAGTAATAAAAATTTGCAAATCACCATAAATATTTCAAAATAACTTGTATTTATTGCTGAAAAGTAAAGTGTGGTATGCTTACCGTGAAGCTAGCAAAATTGAATTGGAGTTAACACAGGTATGTTATCCTTAACAGTTGGCGAAATTGTTCAGAAACTTTATCTAGAACTGGATAGCTTTGGCAGTGGTATTATTAAGGGAGGTGCTAGTAATTATCATGATCAACTGGGTCATGTAATCGCTGCTGTTTTTCTAACCAATTGGCCACGAGAATACAGTTTCATTTCTTCGCCTGTAGTTTTTAGCACCCAAACTTTAGTTGCCGAACAAATTGCAGAACTCGTTCAGCGGATGATCGTTCGATGCTCTCCAGGAAGTATAAGAAACCATAAACTTTTGTACAGTGGATCGCTTAACCAGAAAAAAATTACTCCAATTCAAGATAATGTATGTTCTAAATTGAACGATCATCAATGCCAGATGAGCGTTCCATCTCCCAATGGGAATAAACTATCCAAGAATGAAGCATTGTCTTGGGTTTTCCTATTTGCAATTGAAGATCTTCATCTCTTTGCGAAATATAAAATTGGAAAGATAATTGACGGTCTTGATACTTCCCTCGCTAATAACTTTAAAATTCGAGAAAAGCTTTTTGATAGTTCAACTTCGTTTAATAAATTTAAAGAGCAAGTTGCACAATTAATGTACTATATGGCTGCCAATCCAGAAGTTTTGGAGGAGACAAAAGATTATCGAAAGTACCTCATGGAAAATTGTCTTTCTCTGATGAGTCTTGAAGACTATAGTTCTTGTATGAATCCAATCATCGGTAAGTATTTAAGTGATGAGGAACTGTCTGATTTCTATGATACTTTTATTGAATATTTTGATGATTTAGATGAAAGAGGTATTTCTGACTTTGGCAAACCCTTTTCTTGCCTGACGATTGAACAACTTGATACCCTACCGATTAGCTATTTCTTGCCATCTCAAGAGATTCCTTTTAAGCTGCTCTTTAAAGATGAGCTTCCTCAAGCAACAGATAATTGGGTGGGAATTACTAAATATGAAGCTCGAAGAGATATTTACCTGATCGAGGATATTTTACCTCCTTATTCTTTGAAGCATCAAGGCACAAAGGGTGATAACCAGTAATAGTTTTGAGCTTCTTTTTACCCATCAGGCTAAATCATGTTTGCAGAGTATTTGGGCACGGAAAACTCAGTGATAGATTACTTTTACAGTCTATTCCATGTAAGTGTGGTACAGTGATTATAGTAGATTTGATTAATAATAATGAAAACTTTATTCTATACTTCAAAAACTATTTAAAAATTTAGTGCTACTGTACCTCATAAACCTGGAATCCGCTGTAAGTTTTGCATGAGTGAATTGTGACTTGCACGTAACGCTATACTATTTAAAATACAAACTGTTTCAAAAATTTGTATACTTACTAATTACCTGTTAATTCTGGCTCTATCAAAATCAAAATTAACCATAAATCATGAGAATATACCTATATATTCTGTCAGGAATTACATCCGCATTAATCGGTTGGAGTCTCGGTCAATTTATCCTTAGCGATTTAGGCTGGTTACAAAAATTTCCCGAACTAGCATTATTTCCTTGCATTGCAATTTCTCTTGCAGTTGGCATAGTAGCTACAGATATATTTTTAAATAATCCCACCCGGTTTAAACGCAACTTCAGCAGAGGTTTAATACCTCTAAGTATTGCTGCCGGATTAGGATTTTTAATTGGCATTAGTTCTGGGGGATTAGTACAAATATTACTTAATCCACAATTACGAGATAAAGTCATAACTATACCCGATGAATTTGTCAGAATCATCGGCTGGATATTAATTGGCGGAGCAGTGGGTTTAGCTGAAGGTTTGACTTGGCGCTGGCGCAGTATAGAAGCAGGAGATAAACGACGTTTTGTCCAACGACTTACTATTAGTTTAAGTACCAGTATTCTGACTGCTTTAATTGCAGCTATTATCTTTGAATGGATACGACAAAAAATGGGAGGAATTCCCATAGCTTTAAAAGCTTGGGAAGATACAATAGGGTTTTCTTTATTGGGAGGTTTATTAGGTTTAGTATTAAGCTTTTCTACTTCTCCTAGTCATCTAGTTGCCCTCAGAGCTGGAGCCGGTTTTGAATATACTGAAAATCTCAATATTACCCAAAATAAAACACCTAGTAATTATCCTCATATTCAGAAAGAATTATCACCTATACTCAAATTTGTGAGTAATGAATTTACCGATAAAATTGAAGAAGGATTATCCATTCAATTACCAACTAGAGGCAAAGTTAAAATAGGTTCGGCTCAGTTAAAAATTTTAGGTAGTCAACAATTTGGCGTAAATATTTGTATTCCTGGTTTGCCATTACATATTGCTGACTTAGACTTAGCACCTAGCCAAACAATTCTAGTACCTAATCTCAAATTTTTTAATAGAATAGAATATCAAGGCGATCGCTTGAAGGAAAGTACACCAATTAAACTCAAACATAACGACTTAATTACATTTCATGCTGAAAATGGTGTCTATAATGGTAAAAAATTATTCAGATTTATCTACTACAATCGCTTCTTGGACCCCCAAGCTTAGTTTGTCTTTATTAATAGTAATTTGCTACATTAATCCTAGTTTTGCTATAGTCAAAAATCTGGAAATTATTGAGCCTATTCCTGACCGAAATGAAGGAAAAGTTACGCTACGTGTGAAAGCATACAACCAAAACAATAAGCCAGTAAGAGGTCTGCAAAAAGATGACTTTAATTTAACAGTTTGTCCGCCGAAAGCCGACAGCAAAACTGGAGAATGTCAAACTTTAAATCAGGCAGATATTAATTTAAAAGTTCCTCAACCTGAAGAATTACCTCCTGCTTGGGTAATTGTTTTATTAGACTTTAGTGGCAGTATGAAACAATTAGATAGTAGTGGTGGAAAAACAAAATTAGCAGGAGCGATCGCTGCTATGAGAAAGTTCAATCAAGATTTAGCCAAAAAGGGGGAAAATACAAAAATTTCTATCGTACCTTTTGGCAAAGGAGGCAAAAATTGTCCGGGAAATCAAGTAACGAAAAAAGAACTAGATAACTTTGTTTTAGCTGGCAAGAAAAAAGTCGAACAAACTCTCAAAAAATTAGAGAGTCAACTAGATAATCTTTGTGCAGCGACAGATATTTATGAACCTTTGCGTCAGGCAGTACAATTTTTTGGTAATCGTGAAGATACTCGTTTTAATCTACCAGTAAATTCTAATTTGCCCCAGCCAAGACGTTCAATAATTTTACTTTCTGATGGCTATCATAGTATTTATGGAGAGAGAGAAAATGAACCAGAATTAGAAGCACAAGACTTTGAAAAACTGGTGTTTATTTTGAAAAGTTATCCTAATATTACTGTACATACTTTAGGTTATGGTTTGACTCCCCAACAGTTACAAAAAAAATATAATTTAAAGCAACCTCCAACTATTAGAGATATTAGTCAAAGAGGCGGAAAAAAAAGTAATGACTCGGAAAGCTTAACCGAACTTGCAGCGGAAGAATTTGTCGATCAAAAGCGACTCCAACAAATAGCAGGAGTAACTAACGGTATTGCTGAATTTTCTGGAAATGCTGAAAATATTTCTACCAGTTTGACTGAATTTTTAGAGGCTTTATTTGATGAGTATCAAGTTAATTATATTCAACCAATAAATGCTGACCGTGGTTCGTTACATACTGTGCAAGTTAGTTTCAAATTACCTAATAATTCAATATATTCTGAATTAGAGCCTTATGTATTTCCTTGGGTGTCGCGCTCCCTACCTCGTATGACTAGAATTATCATTTTTTTATTCACATTAGCAGCATTATTAGGAGGTGGTGTAATACCATTTTTATTATGGGCAAAATCAATTAAAAAAGAGTATCATTAATGAAGTTAGAAGTCAGAAGTCAGAAGTCAGAAGTTGTTTTTATAATGGGGATTTAGAGCAAGCCTCCACAAATATTTCGCCGATACTCGCGGGATGGCGCGACCTAATTATTTTGATCAAAGTATAGGTGTGATACTAATTAACTTTAAATATGTAAAATAACTTCCGGAAATTACTGTAGCGTCAAAGTTATGATTCTACCAAATCTTACTTTTGATTTTTAACTTCTATAAAATAGTGTAAGTAATTATGAATATACAAATTGAATTGAAAGAAAAGCTAGAAATTGGGGCAAAACTTACAAAACTAGGGAAGATATCTGAAGCAATAGAACAATATTCTTTAGTTCTAGAATTACAACCAAACTGTACCGATGCTCTTATAGCATTGGCAAATATTTATAAAAAAAATCAAGAACTAGATAAAGCTATTAACTATCAAGAGCAGGTAGTAAAATTAATGCCAAAAAATAGTGATGCTAAAGTCAAATTAGGGTCATTAATGCTAGCTGTGGGAAAAGCTCAAGAAGCCATAGATTATTATCAGCAAGTCATAGCTCTGAACTCTGAGCAACCAGCAGAACTATATTCTCAATTAGGGTCTGCTTTAAACAAAATTGGGAAAGCAAAAGAGTCAATAGCAGCTTACCAAAAAGCCCTAAATATCTCTGAAAAAGAACTTTTAGCTTTCCGAAAAGATCTCAATAAAAAAGAAGAATCAAAAGTTGTAGGAAATGTTGAAAAAAGAGGAAAACTAGCTCATAAATTAATGCAGCAAGGAAATATTACTGAGGCTATAGAAAGGTATCAGCAAGCTTTAATTATTCCTGGGGAAAAACCAGTATGGGTTTATCGAGAACTTGCAGATGCTTACCAGAAAAATGGGCAGCTAGAAAAAATAGAAACACTATACCGAGAAGCTATTTCAGTCAATCTCCAAGAGCCTCATTTTTACTTAAAATTAGCACAGATATATTCTCAACAAAATCGCTTAGAGGAAGCAACTTCTCAATATGAGCAGGTACTTTTTTTGAATCCCAATCATCTGGCAGCACTTAATCAATTAGGTGGGATAAAAAAGAAAATGCAAAAATATCAGGAGGCGGAAACTTACTATCAGCGACTAGCTCAACTTAATCCCAAAAATCCTCGAGTCAGACTAGAATTAGGAGATATTTTAACTAAGCAAGAAAAATGGGAAGAGGCAACAAAAGCTTATCATCAGGTAATAGATTTGAAATTAAAACTTTCAGAAGCTTATCTAGGTTTAGCAAATGTTCTTATGCTTAAAGGAGACACTTTACAACAGCAGGAAAAATCTTCAGAGGCGATCGCTTCATATAACCAAGCATTAGATATTCCTACCAATATTCACATAGAAAAACAAATACATTCTAAGTTGATGTCAATTTATCTCAAGGAAGGAAAATTAGAAGAGGCAGAATTAAGTTACCAGAAATCAATTATTAATAGATACTTAGTTAATCACAAGTTAAAAATTATCTATTGCCCCATTCCTAAGAATGCTTGTACCATGTTTAACACCATAATGGTTGAACACAGTGATTATTCTCAACAATACAAAGAGTCTTCTGAAGATATTCATGAATATATTGGCAGACTAGAGGTAGAAATGAGACTTACCGAGCCATCCTATATGCAAAATCCAGACTACTTTAAATTCGTTATTTTGAGAAACCCTTTTAAGAGATTAGTGAGTGCTTATTTAAACTTAATTGTTAAAAGACCAAAACCAATAAGCTTTGCCTATAAGCTAGTTATGGATGTATATAAAGATTTAGGGATGAAACCTGATATCCACAAGTCTATTACTTTTAGTCAGTTTATTAATTATCTAGTCAAGACAGATAACGATCGGTTAAACGCACACTGGCGTCCACAACACACATTTTTGTGCTTAGGGCGATTTCAGTTTGACTATATTGGACAGTTTGAAAATCTCAATCAAGTAAAAAAAGACTTAAATCAAAAATCTCAACTGAAAATCCCAGAAAATATCTTGGAATATAAAAGAACCAAATATAGTAATTATAAATTGGAAAACAAGTTACATAAAAAACATCCCGATGAGTTAAGAAGGCTAATTAAAAAGGTAGGTGGATTTCCTAAGTCTGAAGTTTTCTATACACCGGAAATAGAAGCAATGGTAAGGGAAAAATATGCAGAAGATATCAAAATATATGAATCTGAATTTAACCAGATTGTGGAATTTTAGTCATGGTCATTTGGGTTATCAGTTATTAGTAAAGACGGCTTTGTTAAGAATTTTTTTTGCAGTTCTCTAATCTGAAAAGCTCATCTAATGGTTCCATAATTTATAAATTTTGGCTTTATTTGAACTATATTGAGTTATCAGTACTTCCGGAGGCTTTATACCTTAATTTCTTGCTCAAATAGAAATTGAAAGATGGTCAATACTTTATTAAAAAGTTAATACAATTATGCAAGAATTGGTACAATGCGCAGTTACCCTCTTTTAGTGAAATGAAGTTTACTTTGATTACTCGAAAATACATAAATAGAAATCAAGCAATTAGACAATACAACCAAATACATAATACCTAAAAGTATTTAGTTAAAAAACAAACATAGTAACTGAGAAAAATATTACTACCATCTTAAATTTATTTCATTTATCCTTTCTTGATTGCTTCTTCCTTATGATGGATAAACCGACAGACTATGCTGCAATTATTCGAGCTGGAAATCAACTACCATCTCCTCCAGAATGGTTAAAAATTGGTGCAAAAATTTATTCCCCCGAATATGGCATAGGTCAAATTACAGCCGTATTAGGAAAACGCTTAATTGTAGACTTTCTGGAAAATCATTCTCCAGTACATTTTTCAGATTGGCAAATAGCAATTAATGAGAAACACATTAATCGTAGAGATAGTGCAATTTTTAATCAGAAAAAATTCAAACAGCCACAAAAATCCCAGATTCCCGTAGCAGAAATAGAAGCTATTTCCCGACCAGTATTTCAAACAATTGCTCAAGAATTTATAGATAATTTAGTAGCGATAGAAAATACACCACCAACTCCTGGAAAACTTTATCCTTTGCCAAAAGATTTACCAATAACTCTACAAAATTCTCTCGCTCAACAAAATATTACGGAACTCTACGAACATCAAATTGAATCATTAACTGCTCTACGGCAAGGATTAGATATTTGCATTTTTACTCCCACAGCTTCTGGCAAAACTCTCTGTTATAACCTCGCTATTTTAGAATCATGTTTACAACAACCTGAAACTACAGCATTATATATTTTTCCCCTCAAAGCATTAGCATTAGACCAGATGCAAAAGCTAGAAAAAATGGTCTCATATTTTCCTAAAAATTCTGTCAAAATTGGATTAATTACAGGTGACATCTCCTCAGCAAACAGAAAAAAAATATTTATTCCTAATCCACCTAATATTTTAGGAGTCAGCCCAGATTTATTACACTATCAACTATATAGAATTAGAAGCAAAGATGGAGAAGGATGGCGCAAATTTTTTCAACAACTTCGCTATGTAGTTATAGATGAATCTCATACTTATAGAGGTGCTTTTGGCGCACATTTTTCCAACCTAATGCGACGATTAAAAATGGCAGTAGACAGAGTAGGAAGTAGTTCAGAAAAATTACAATTTATCTTTAGTTCAGCTACTATTGGAAATCCCGCAGAAATGGCAATGGGATTTAGCGATCGCTCCCACAAAGCAGAACGACTTCATCTAATCTCAAAAAGTGGTGCTGATACTTCAGGAAAAACTATTTTATTTCTGGAACCAACTGATACTGCTAATCCTAATGCTTGTCAAATAATTCTGTCTTGGTTGCGCCATGATTTGAGTGGGGTAGTATTTTGTAATTCCAGGGGTGCAGTTAAAAAGTTATTGGGGATAATTAAACGAATAGCTGATAAAAATGGAGAGAGTTATTTAGCAGATAAAGTAGCAATTTTTTATGGTTCTTTAGGATTTGATAGGCGACAGGATATCATCCAAAAATTACAAACTGGGATAGTAAAAGTTATCCTTTCTACCTCTGCATTAGAAGCAGGAATTGATTTACCAGAACTTGACTGTTGTTTAATCCGTGGTTATCCAGGAAGTTTAATGTCTTGGAAACAAAGAATTGGTAGGGTAGGAAGGAGAAATCCAGGATTAGTTATGTTTTTGCCAGTAGCTCAAAATCCTTTAGATAATTTCTATGGAAATAAACCAGATTTATTATTAAATGGTGAGGCTGAAAGTGCTACTTTTAATCCAAATTATCCAACAATTTTAGGCAAACATTTAGAATGTAGTTGTGTAGAAAGTGGTGTACCTTTGCATGAAATAACAGCACGTTTTGGAGAAGTAGCTGGAGCAATTGCCGATAGTTTATTAAAACAGGAAAAAATATATATTAATAAGTCTAATCAACTTTGGGGATATGGTTACCCTCATCGAAATGTTAATATTCGCGGTCATGCTCAAAATGATGTGGAGTTGATCGATATTAATACTGGAAAAAGTTTTGAAAAAATGCACATGAGTTTGGCACATAAAGAAGTATTTCCAGGAGCAATTTATTTTGCTCAAAATTATGATGGTGAGTTAATAACTTATCGTTCTGAGAATCTCGACTTAAATAAAAACCAAGCAATCTTAAAACCTGTCGGCCAGAATTATAATTTAGAAACTTTAGCAAATAATGAGTTAACTTTTAAAGAAATTCAGCAACTAGCTAAACCTCAAATAATTAAAACAAATATTTCCAACGCTAGACTAAGATTAAGTTTATTCTGGGGAGAAATTACGTTTTCCGTCACAGGTTATCAGCTACTTTCCACTAAATCAGAAAAAGGAGTTGAAATTACTACAGTTATGGATGAAAATAGGTTCGATCCTCCTTATCAAAGTCAATATCAAGCTCCAGTTGTTAAAGTTGAAATAAATGAGACTTTTAGTCAAACTATACGAGAAAATATTACACCAATCAAGGAAAAAATTAAGGATACAAATAAAGGAATAATTCCAGATGATTTCAAAGATTTATGGAGTTGTCATCCAGATTTTATTGCATTACATAGTATGGGGCATCAAATTATATCTGCTATTCCTTTAGTAGTGTTAAGTTCGAGTCAAGATGTCGAATGCTTTGTTCAGCGAGAAGGAGGAGAAACAGTAGGTTATTTTTTTGATACTTGTGATGGTGGAAATGGAGCAAGTGAAGCAATTTTTAATCAATTGTTGAAATTTGCACAAAAGGCAACAGAATTAGCAAAAAATTGTGATTGTGAATATGGTTGTCCTAGGTGTTTAACTCAACATCGTTGTCCTCAGCAAAATCGAGGTTTGTATAAAGATTTGGGTTTGTTACTTTTAGAAGCGATCGCTATATAATACTATTTCTCAAAAACTTTTTAACCTGCATCTCGATCTGGGGAGTAGAGGAGTTATATCAAATCCGCTGGCTTTGGTATTATAAGAAACTGGATAATTAGTCGCTGTACAGTCATTGCGACTGGAACAGAGTGGAAGGAAACAATCTCCTACAATTTATGAGATTGCTTCCTCTCGTCGCAATGATGACTTTTCAGCCGGATTCTATATTATAGGAAACCGGGTTTGTGGGAGGTCGATTTAGTATTTTAGGGCATTTGATACAAACCCGGTTTCTCTAAACTGTATTGCCATATGCCATAGATAGTAGGGGTTAATGGCCGTCAACCCCTACAGATGCTGTCTAATTTAATCTTTTATGTAACTCCTGTAGATTTAGAAACGGGGTTTTGGAAAAAATTACTTGTGTTGGGTTTCGTTACCTCAACTCAACCTACAAATACTTATTTTTGTTCTTGCAGTAATTCAATAATTGCTACTTTCAGCAACTCTTTTAGTTTAATCTCGTCTATAGTAATTTTAGCCATCGGTTTTTTTTTGATAATTATTTGGTTGAATTATAGCAATTATAGTTGATAAATAAAAATAGATTTAGAGAGAGTGTTTTGGCAAAAATTGCTTGTGTTGGGTTTCGTTGCTTCAACCCAACCTACAACCTTTAAAACTTCAGCGACTATAGCGTATATTTCTCAAGAAATGATAACGATCTGGTCTTGTAACTCCACAAACGTTACTACCTTTTTGCTCGCTCCAGTAAAAGTCTAAATATTTTTCACTTTTCCTGCTATCTCTAGCCATTTCTAAAAATTCGGGTCAGTCGAGACCATGAGCGGGATGAGTAGAGTAAATAACAAAAGTGCTTGGTTCTCTACCAGTTTTATCATCGTATACTTTAACAACAGCTAGGTTATGACCTTTTAAAACACCATAGTTTTCTGTACATTCCCACATATTAATTACTCTTCCTCGCAAAGGACCACCTTGAGCATTCGTAGAAGTTGCTGATAATAAAGTTACAGCAGATGTAGCAGCAACAGTTAAAGCTAAAGAACGAACCAAGCTTTTTTTTGTTGAACTAATAAATTCTGTAATTGCTTTTGACATTTTACTACCTTAATTTGTTTACTCTTTTTTTCCTGTAATTATCCATCTAAATACAATTCTAATTCTCTCATTTTCATATCTACAAGTCGGAAAAGGACGGAGAAAAACGGAGATTTTGTTAAGAAAATGTGAAAAAGACGGATAATGAAGGATAATAGCGGATAAGCTATTCAGAAGAATTAATTGTTAAGACAATGGACTGGCAAACAGTTTTAAATTCAATTGATGAGTTGGTCTTTCAGCAAACCGGAAAACACCTAAATAATCTGCAAATGGGAATTTTAAAGGGTGTCTTGAATAACGAAAAATACAGAGAAATTGCAGAACAATATAAATGTTCCAACGGTCATGTCAAAGATGAAGGATACGAACTGTGGCAACTTTTATCAGAAGTTTTTGGAGAGAGGTTAAATAAGTCGAATTTTGTCGCTACAGTAGAACGTTTAGGATTTGCAAATTACCACTCTCGGTTATTTAATCCAGTACAAATTGGTAATCTTAATCTATGCAATAATCCCGAAACAAAAGAATTAAAAAATAGGGATTTCGTAAATACTAAATCAGATGATAAAAACACAACCTATAACCAACCCATCGTTGAAAATGTCTTGCATACAAATAAATTAAATACTGTTTCTAAATTAATCAAAATCGGTTTAACAGCAGATCAAATTGCTGAAGCAGTGGATTTACCATTAAATGAAGTACAACAATTAATGGAGTAAACTTGTTTATTGGATATCTGCTGAAAAAGAATTTAGGCACTGTCTATGGAACATTCCTAATAACGTTTTACTATTATTTATTATGATGCACAATTTCATTCCAGCAGAAAGATTTTTTCCCTATCTCACCTGGCAAGATATTGAGACAATGCCAGATAAAGAAAATGTAGTAATTATTCAACCAGTAGGTTCCATCGAACAACATGGACCCCATTTACCCTTAATTGTTGATTCAGCGATCGCCACTTATGTCACTGGCAAAGCACTTGCAAAACTAGATCGGAATACTCCTGCCTACGCCTTGCCCACCCAATATTACGGTAAATCTAATGAACATTGGCATTTTCCAGGCACTATTACCCTTACTGCCCAGACTTTAATGGCTGTTTTGACAGAAACAGCAGAAAGTATCTATCGCTCTGGGTTCCGTAAATTAGTATTTTTAAACGCCCATGGTGGGCAACCACAAGTTATTGAGATTGTAGCGCGAGACTTGCACCAAAAATATGAAGATTTTTTACTATTTCCGCTCTTGGCTTGGCGCGTGCCTAATCCTAGTGAGGAATTATTGACCCAAAAGGAAATTGAATTAGGGATTCATGCTGGAGATTCTGAAACTAGCATGATGCTATCGATGTTGCCAGATGTAGTCAAGATGGATAAGGCGGTGTGCGAATATCCTCAAGGTTTGCCAGAAGAGAGTATGTTAAGTATGGAGGGAAAATTGCCTTTTGCCTGGTTGACGCGAGAGTTGACTCGTAGTGGTGTGTTGGGTGATGCCAAGGTGGCTACTAAGGAAAAAGGCAATCAGATACTTGAGGCTTTTACTGATGGTTGGGTGCAGGTGATTAAGGATATTTATGAGTTTCGGCAGCCAAGTTAAGGAAGTCAGAATTCAGAAGTTATTTTTGTAATACCAATTATCATGCATTAATGCTATACTTACGCTTATACTTCAACAGCTCATAAGTTAGCAAAATTCAAAGTCTGTTTTTGACAATTCTTAGTCAGTTAGTCATCATTATTCCTATTGTTAATCCCTCCCCCCACCTCCCACACTTCCCCTCCTGGGAGGGGTTAGGGGTGGGTCTCCACACTTCCCCACCCAATCAGATATAGAAATATTTTTGAGAAATGATAATAAGGGGGATTTTGAGCAATCCTCCAAAAACATTTCGCCTTAAAAGGTGGGATTTTAGACCCAATTATATACAATCCGGGTAATTAGTTATCGTATAACTAAGGAAAGTCAAAAGTTAAAAGTAATAATTTACAGCAGTTTAGGAGTTAGTGAAATACAAAGTTTTATCACTTTAGTAAATAGGGAAGGTAAATAGGGAAGAGAGATTAGTTTTCAACTGTACCTCACCATCCTAAAAAGTGTGTAAGCTGTGGAAATTGTTCAAGAGTATTACTAACTCAGGTCTGTCTTGACGGGAGCAGCAAATGCGATAACTGTATAACCGGATTTTATATTATTTTGATAATTTTATAGATTTGAAAAATTAGGGCGTTGCTTAACTAAGGGATAAATCTTTGCACAAAAAGTAAATCCCATCTTTTACCAATGGATAATGGATAATGGATAATTGACAATTGATAATGAGAGATAGTTTTTATTAATTAATAATTGATAATGAGAGATAGTTTTCATTATCCATAAATATCTAATTATAGCAATATGATTTGAGTTGTGAGATATTGGATACTTTTAGTGAACAGAGAAGAAGGAAAAAATGAATATGATAACTGCTATATTCTATCCTTTTAAGGGACAGTCAAATTCTCACATCTGATTCCTGATTGCTATATGTATAATTATGTCTAATTTTTTAACTTCTGTAGTTAGCCCCCATCACACGCCTTGAGAGCTGAATGCTGACTGCTACTTCAATCACACTGAAATTGGCAATATCTAATACTGATTTCAAAAAATATTGTTACAAAAGTGTGGTTATAGGGAACAAATAATAGGGAAGAGAGAACAGATCAAATCTTTTATATGGAACAGATAACAGAAATAAAGAGAACAATAATTTGTAGCAAACATTGATATAAATAGTATAATCTAAGTAAAATTCGGGATTTAGAAGAATATAAACCATGAAAGCTTTATTACTTTACCCACGTTTTCCCAAAACCTTCTGGTCTTACGACAAGTTTATGAAAATAGCGGGTCTCAAAGCATTTATCCCGCCTCTAGGAATTATTACTGTCGCTTCCTTACTACCTTCAGATTGGGAAATTCGCTTTTGCGATCGCAATGTCAAAATAGAGACAGAAACTGATTGGGAGTGGTGCGACTTAGTAATTCTCTCTGCCATGCTGGCGCAGAAACAAGACTTTATCGCCTTAATTCAAAAAGCAGCTCAGTTAGGCAAAAAAGTAGCTGTAGGGGGACCTTATCCAACTTCAGTGCCAGACCATGCTCTCAATGCTGGCGCTAATTATTTAGTATTAGATGAGGGAGAAATCACAGTTCCCCAATTTATAAAAGCGATCGCCAAAGGTCAAGGACAAGGAATATTTCGCGCTCTGGAAAAGCCTGACGTGACAAAAAGCCCCATGCCACGCTTTGATTTACTCAAGTGCGATGATTACCTGATGATGGCGCTCCAATTTTCTCGCGGTTGTCCCTTCCAATGTGAATTCTGTGACATTACTAACCTCTATGGTCGCAAACCCCGTACCAAAGAGCCAGCTCAAATTTTAGCAGAACTCCAAACACTCTATGACTTGGGCTGGAAAGGATCTATTTTTATGGTAGATGATAACTTCATTGGTAATCAGCGTAATGTTAAACCCATGCTGCGGGAATTAATTCCTTGGATGCAGGAACATCACTATCCCTTCACTTTTCTTACTGAAGCTTCTGTCAATCTAGCTGAAGATAAGGAACTATTAGAACTAATGGTTAGAGCTGGTTTCTACGCAGTATTTTTAGGCATTGAAACTCCTGATCAAGACAGTCTACAAGTAACTCGCAAGTTTCAAAATACTCGTCATCCCTTGATAGAAGCTTGTCATATTATCAATCAAGCAGGGTTGCTAATTTATGCAGGATTTATTATTGGTTTTGATGGAGAGCGAGCTGGTGCTGGTGAAAGAATTCAAGCTTTTGTAGAACAAACCAGTATTCCTCAACCTATGCTAGGTATACTGCAAGCACCACCTAATACCGCTCTCTGGCAAAGGCTCAAACAGGAACAGCGATTATTAGATGGCACTGGAGGCGAAGAGGTGGGAGATCAGAATTCTTTGATGAATTTTATCCCCACTCGTTCGATAGCTGAAATTGCCAAGGAGTATGTAGAGGGAATCTGGACGATGTACGAACCGAAAAATTATCTCCGACGTTGTTTTGAGGAATGTCTCAAAATTACACCCAATCCAAACCTACAGCAGACGATGTATTTTCCCCCTGGTAAAGGAATTAAACTTGTTGCTCAGTTGTTATGGCTTCAAGGTTGGCAAAGACCGGAAATTCGCGCTCAATTCTGGCAGCAGCTTTGGAGTATCTTACGCACCAAACCTCAATTCCTGAATATGTATTTAGGTTTGTGTGCTGCTGGCGAACATTTCTGGGAGTATCGTATTTTAGCTAGGGAACGTATAACTCAACAGTTAGGATTTGATCCTTTGAGTGAGTTAACTTTCAGGGAAAAGCAGTTTACTACCCCCTTCTTAATCCAGTGATTAAGATGTTATTCAAAATCAATGCGAATTTTACTTATATCAACAGCCTTTAATGCCTTAACTCAGAGGTTTTATACTGAATTAATGGATGCTGATTACGAAGTGTCTGTGGAACTTCATCATGGTGATCGTGAAAAGTTATTAGCAGGTATAAAACTTTTTCAGCCTGACTTAATTCTTTGTCCTTTTTTAACGCGATACCTTTCAGCAGAAATCTATACAAACTATCCCTGTATTATTGTTCATCCAGGCATTAAAGGCGATAGAGGTCCATCCTCTTTAGATTGGGCAATTCAAAATAATTTAGCTGAATGGGGTGTAACCTTATTCCAAGCTGATGAAGAAATGGATGCAGGCTATATATGGTCTAGTAAAAATTTTCCTATGCGTACTGCCTCAAAAAGCAGTCTTTATAATCGAGAAGTTACTGAAACAGCAGTTAAAGCTTTATGGGAGGTTTTAACCTATTTTGAATCGCCAGACTTTAAAGCTGAACCTTTAGATTATAAAAAAGCCGATGTTATGGGACAATTTCAATCCTTCATGAAACAACATGACAGAAGCATCAATTGGCAAACTCAAAAAACCGATGATATTGTAAGATATATATTGGCAGCAGACGGTACGCCGGGGGTTTTAGATGAAATCTATGGACAAGCTGTGTTTCTATATAATGTACATAAAGAAGATAAATTGACAGGTAAAGCAGGAGAAATTATCGCTACCGCTAATCAGGCTATTTGTCGGGCAACAATAGATGGGGCGGTCTGGATCGGACATTTAAAACGCAAATTGGCGAAGGGTGAGAAAGGCATAAAATTACCCTCAACTCAAATATTAAAAGGTTTAATTCCTAAAGATGTTAACAATATTGAGATTGATTATTGTCAGATAGGAAAACAACTTGCTTGTCAAGAGCTATGGTACTCACTGGAAGATGATATTGCTTACATACATTTTGATTTTCATAATGGTGCAATGAATACTCAGCAATGCCTGTTAATGTTAAAAGTCTATCAGTATGTAGCTACTTTACCCGTTAAAGTGATTGTCTTACTAGGTGGTGAAAATTATTGGTCAAATGGTATTCATTTAAATGTGATTGAAGCAGCGGATAACTCGGCTAATGAATCATGGCATAACATTAATGCAATTAATGACATTATTTACCAAATCATTACCACAACTGATAAATTAATCATTTCTGCTATGGCAGGTAATTCAGCGGCGGGTGGGGTAATGTTAGCTCTAGGTGCTGATTTTATATTCGCAAGAAGGGGCGTTATTATGAACCCTCACTATAAAAGCATGGGAGGTTTATATGGCTCTGAATATTGGACTTATTGTTTGCCCAAACGTGTTGGTGATAAAAAAGCAATAGAGTTAACTGAAGAATGTTTACCAATTAGTACTAATTATGCCTTGCAGATTGGCTTAGTTGATAAGGTACTTGATAATAATCACACACTTTTTTATGCACAGGTGAGAAATCTTACGAAACTGCTTATTTCAGATAATGTATTGCTACAGCAGATATTAAATACAAAATCAGTCAAACTCTGTGCCGATGAATCAAACAAGTCTTTAAATCTATATAGAAAAGATGAGCTAAAAAGGATGTATGTTAATTTTTATGGTAACGATCAATATCATAAAGCGCGGCATCGTTTTGTTTTCAAAATTTCATATAATGAAACACCTACCAATATTGCACTTCATAGGAAGTAAAACCTGAATATTTGGTAGAGGTTTATTGGTTCGGAGAATGTTGTGCTTGAGTTAGTTAATGGTAGGAGTGAAATTAGCGAGATGCAGGCTCAGGTATTGGGTATTTTTTTCAGGTTGATTCTAGTTTGTTTCGGTAGAAATACTACTTTGAAAAAAGAATATTACAAATAGTTTATGCAAGGAAAAAGGGAAAATAAAGAATAAATAATACCAATTTTATGTGAGGCTGCACAGAATAAGGAGTCAGGAGAAAATCATGATGGTCAATAGGAATAAATAAGTAAGTATTTCTGTTTTTACCTACAGTCAACTCTGATGAAAATTTTATTCTATGCAACTTCATATTAATTTGGTATAAGAAAGAAAAAAACTATAAAAAGGCGGGATTCTATTATTGAATAGGATGGTTAGTAATTTAATTTACTATGCTGGCAATATGAGGATTTTCTTACTACCTACCTAACACCTACCACCTAACACCTAACACCTAATACCTAAAATTTATTATCTACCCACACCGAAAATATAAATATCAGTGTGGGTTTTAATATCTATTGAAGAGCCTATATCTGACAATAACGTTGTAAACCTGCTGTTTCCTGACTATATGCTTCCATATCAATTTTCACAGGCTCAACATTCCAGATTTCCTGACAATATTCCCAGATAGTACGGTCAGCAGAAAACTTACCCATATTAATCGAATTAATAATTGACATTCGAGTCCAATATTCGGGGTCGCGATAAGCTTCATTTACTCGTTCTTGACAATCAATATAAGATTGATAATCAGCCAACAACATATATTCATCTTTTCCTAGTAAAGATGCTACAAGTGGCTGGAATAAATTTGGCTTACCTGGTGAAAAATAACCAGAAGCAATACGGTCAATTACCTGCCGTAATTCTTTGTTAGAAGTATAGTATTGCTCGGGATTATATCCCCGATATTTTAATGCTTTAACTTCTTCAACAGTCAATCCAAATAAGAAGAAATTCTCAGCTCCTACAGCTTCCCGAATCTCAATATTTGCTCCATCGAGAGTACCAATAGTCAAAGCACCATTGAGGGAAAATTTCATATTTCCAGTACCAGAAGCTTCTTTTCCAGCAGTAGAAATTTGTTCAGAAAGGTCGGCAGCAGGATAAATTCGCTGACCAATAGATACGGAGAAATTCGGAACAAAAACTACCTTGAGGCGATCGCGCACGTCTGGGTCATTATTCACTATTTCCCCTACAGCATTAATTAATTTAATAATTAACTTTGCCATATAATAACCTGGTGCTGCCTTCGCTCCAAAAATAAAAGTGCGGTGCAAAATATCCGTATCTGGATTTTGTTTGATTCGATTATAAAGAGTAATAATGTGCAGCACACTCAACAATTGACGCTTATATTCATGGAGTCTTTTTACCTGAATATCGAACAAAGAATTAGGATTAACTACAACCCCAGTCTTTCCCTCAATATAAGTAGCCAAATCTTGTTTATTCTCATATTTAATCTGACTCCAATTATGGCGAAATTCTGGGTCATCAATAAACCGCTCAAGCTGTTTAATTTCCTCTAAATTCTTAATCCAATTTTTGCCAATTTTATCTGTAATTAGTAATGCCAACTTAGGATTACTAATTAACAACCAACGACGGGGAGTAATTCCATTAGTTTTATTCGTAAATTTCTCCGGCCAAAGTTCGTAGAAATCTCTCAAAACATCTGTTTTCAAAAGTTGAGTATGCAATGCTGCCACACCATTAATAGCATGAGCGCCAGCGCAAGCCAAATGAGCCATCCGTACACGCTTTTCGGGAAATTCTTCAATCAGTGACATCCGTGCTAAACGCCCATCATCCCCTGGATAACGTTTTTTGACTTTCTCTAGGAAATGGAAATTAATTTCATAGATAATTTCGAGATGTCGTGGCAGCAGAGTAGCGAACATACTAACTGGCCAACGTTCCAGGGCTTCTGCCAACAGAGTATGGTTAGTGTAGCCAAAAGTATTTTGGGTAATATTCCAGGCTTTTTCCCACTCCATATCATGTGCATCTATCAGTAGTCGCATTAATTCTGCAACGCCAATGGAGGGATGGGTATCATTCAGCTGAATAGCTGCTTTTTCGTGGAAGTTGTCTAAATTGGGATTTCGTGATAAGTGAGTGCGGATAATATCTTGTAGGGAGCAGCTAACAAAGAAATACTGCTGCTGTAACCGCAACATTTTGCCTTGGAAGATGTTGTCATTGGGATAGAGAACTTTGGAAATATTTTCAGAGACAGTCTTATCTTCGACGGCGCGGTTGTAGTCGCCAGAGTCGAAAATTTGTAGGTCAAATTCATTACTAGCTTTAGCACTCCAGAGGCGCAGGGTATTAACTGTGTTGGTATTGTAGCCTGGTACTAGAGTATCATAAGGCATTCCAATGACTGTCCGTGCAGGTATCCACCTAACGCGGTAGTTGCCTTGTTTGTCTGTGTAAGCTTCGGTGTAACCGCCCAGTTTAATTTCTACTTGGTCTTCATGGCGGGGTATTTCCCAAGGGTTGCCATAACTTAACCATTTGTCTGGTTGTTCTACTTGGAAACCATTATGAATTTGTTGTTTGAAAATGCCAAATTCATAACGAATACCGTAGCCCATTGCCGGAATTTCTAGGGTAGCAAGGGAGTCAAGGAAACAGGCAGCAAGCCGACCTAAACCACCATTGCCTAAACCTGGTTCTGGTTCTTTTTCAATCAAGTCATAAAGTTCAAGACATGATTCTTCTAAGGCTTGACGCGCTACTTCCCAACAGCCGACGTTAACTAGATTTTTGGCTAGTTGACGACCCATAAGAAATTCTGCTGAGAGATAATATACTGTTTTAACGTTTTGGTTGGAGTAGGTTTTAGTAGTTTTTAGGTAACGATGCAGGAGACGATCGCGCACTGTATAGGCCAATGCCATATAATAGTCATAGGGCGTAGCAAATTCTAGGTCTTTCCCCTGTATATAATATAAGTTGTCGGCGATCGCTCGTTTGATGGTATCGAGACTGGTACCTGTGCGATCATCCTCTACTTGAATTTTTACTTTTTCTGTGTAAGTTTGTTCTTGGTGTACTTCTTGCATAATTTTAGAATTTACTAAACTATTTATTGACAACGCTCAAACTATATCGACAAGCCTTTTTGAGACTTAATAATAGTCACTTCCATGTTTGCTCAATGTTAGCCAATACTTATGGAGATAAGTTTAGTTATATTAATTTATTTCAAGACCAAAACAATAATATTTTAGTATAATGTAATAATATTTAGCCAAATAATTGATTAATTATCAAATTTAATTTATTAACAAGTTTTTAATTTTTACCAATCCCAAAGAAAAGATAAAATATTAGATAAATAAAAAAAATTGGTGTAAGAGAATTATTGATCTCAAGGTTGGTTGGAGACCTGCGCTCTCCCGTCGGGGAGCGTCGGGAGGAAAACCAATCAATCTTGCGGTTTCACACATAATCTGTTAAAATGTAAATGTTGAGAAGTAAACAGTAGATGGTTGAAAAAGCGTACAAATTTATATTTTACCCAACTCCAGAACAGGAAAATCTGTTGCGGAGGACGTTGGGTTGTGTACGCTTGGTCTACAACAAAGCTTTAGCTGCTAGAACTACTGCATGGTATGAACTACAAGAAAGAGTAAGCTACAATAAAACTTCAGCTATGCTTACGAATTGGAAAAAGCAGTAAGATTTAGATTTTCTGACACAAGTAAGCTGTGTACCATTGCAGCAAGGTTTGAGGCATCTACAGACTGCTTTCACGAACTTTGTTTAGTGGGCGTGCTAAATATCCTAATTTTCAGAAGAAGCGGAATGGCGGTAGTGCTGAATTCATAAAATCTGCATTTAACTAGAGAAATGGTCAAGTATATCTAGTTAAATGTTGTGAAGCATTACCTATCACGTGGAGCAGGCAATTACCCCAAAACTGTGTACCTAGTGCAGGATGACGGAAATAAGTGACCAGTAACAAAATACTCAAAGCCTTACCAATCAAAACTTCTGAATTCTGAATTCTGAATTCCGCGTAGCGGTACTAGTAGAATTACTGTAAAACTTGACCCAAGTGGTAGATGGTCTGTATCTGTGAGAATCAATGACACCAGAGATTTAAAACTCAAACCAGTGAGCAAACAAGTAGGTATTGATATCAAATCGGGTTGAATACTTATTATATGCTTGGGGGGATGGGGGGATAGGGAGATGGGGAGATGGAGACAAACCCGTAAACACTCTCCAGTGCGGAATTTAGCGATATATCTATTAAAGTAATTGAAAAAATTATAAACACATATCCTATGACCAGATTCTATGTGCAATTAACCGGATTTGATATGACTTAGGAGTTACCAGTTTACTAACTACCAGTGATGGAGAAAAAATTACTAACCCAAAGAATCTCAACAAGTTACACAAAAAACTGAGGTTAGCTCAGAAATCTCTGTGCAGAAAAACCAAAGGATCTAATAACTATCAAAAAGCTAGACTTAAAGTAGCCAAGATACACGCCAAGATTAAAGACTCAAGACTTGACTACACCCATAAGCTTACATACGTTGCCAATCCGACGGCTCCCCTACAACTAATCAGAGAAAATCAAACTATTGTGGTTGAGGATTTAGCAGTAAAAAATATGGTTAAGAATCACAAGTTAGCTAGAGCAATAAGTGATGCTAATTGGGGAGAAATAGTCAGACAATTAGAGTACAAAGCTGAATGGTACGGAAGACAATTGATAAAAATCGACAGATATTTCCCTAGTTCTAAGCGTTGCTGTAATTGTGGTCATGTAGTGGAGAAATTACCTCTAAATATTAGAGAGTGGGATTGCCCAGAGTGTAGTAGTCACCACGACAGGGACATTAATGCAAGTATAAATATTTTGCGGATGGGAACCCGCGTCGGCGTAAAACGCAAGCGGTCAGACCCCGCCCTGCCGACAGGCGCAAGCGGTCGGAACCCGCGCCGGCGTAAAACGCAAGCGGTCAGACCCAGCGTCGCCGACAGACGCAAGCGGTCGGAACCCGCGTCGGCGTAAGAGGCAAGGGAACGCCGACCAAGAGAGGGAATGCCCACCAAGAAGGATCGAGACCCGCAGTCTCAGTCTGTGGAGCGACCGTAAGACCCGTTGGCGAAGCCTGTGTGAAGCACATAGGGAGCAAATCTCGGAAGGCAGGTGCTATGTTTCGCTTTCCTACGGAATGCTAACGCAAACGCGACATAAAAAGCGTTAGCGCAGCTACTCCGCAGGAGGCAGCTCCTCTGCAAGAAGCAGCAGAAAGCTTCTATCATTGATGTTAGGGAATCCCGCGCTGTCTCGTAAGAGCAGCCTCGGGAGGATGTCAAAGGTATCAGCTTAATTGCTGTCCTACCTGTTTCACCTAATTGATAATGGTAGTATGAGCTACGCCAGTGACTCGACTAATTCCTCGGAAACCTATACCATTGACGTATATCTTTAGACACAAAGCTTTAACCCGTTCGAGTATATCCAGGTGGATCATAGAAATCTACAAACTGACGACTAGATTGGAAACAAATGTAGTTTTGCTTATTTCTTTGATGACCATTTTTATGGATATGTTTCTCATACACTTTGGAAATTGCATCAAAAATGAAACTCCAACTCTATCTACTTACAGATTTTACCCTATCTATAGCTTTCACTTCATCTTTCTATATTACCGAATAATTATTAATTATTAATTATTAATTAAATAATTCAGGTTTAAAGCCTCCTCTTTCAAGAGGAAAAAGCGGTCGTTTGCGGAGCAGTCCGTTAGGATGGGATGGCGAGGTTTCCCGCTCTTACAGAGCCGCTCCGCTAACGCCATATCCAATCGACCAAGAGAGCGGTCGTTTGCG
>NZ_JBNHER010000034.1:0-8013 GCF_050015975.1 Dapis purpurea BLCC-M126
TATCAAATCCGCTAGTATTGGTGTAATTAGATAAAGAGTGTGGGGAGATGGGGAGGTGGGGAGAGCTAGAAAGATTTGGTAATAGCTGAAGATGGAACATTTTTTTATACCGATGCTACCGGATTTGATATAACCGGATTTGATATTAAAAAGCGTTTTCGGCTGTCGCCGACATGAAAAGCGCAGCTCCTCTGCAACAGGCAACAGTCCGTCAGGATAACGCTGCGCGATATGAATGCGGACTATTTCGTCACGAAAGCTTTGCGGAACGCAAACGCAATTATCAATTATTAGGAAAGGCTTTATACCTTATTTTTCAGTAAAGTCTTTTAATCTCCGCTACTCCCCTACTCCCTAACTAAAAAATAAAAATAACTTGTAAATCCCAACTTGTATCTTGACGAATAATTTCTATTTTTCTGATAAATTCGCGTAAGTAAAATCTGCGTTCTGATTCAGATAAATCCCACCAAAATTGAGGTATAGAAACTGCTTTTGCTGTCTCTAATAAATTGACTGGAGGGAGTTGATTAAGTTTGCTTTCTAATTGAGCAATTTCTGTTTTTAATTTGTAAGTGCGGAGTTCGGCAGTTTCTTGGTCAAAAATTCCATTAGTGATTAAATTTGGTAGTTGAGAAAGAATCTCTTGTTTCTCAGAAATATTCTGTTTAATTATGCTCTTAACTCCATCCATATTTGGCATTTCTAAAGCAGCAACAGCAAGAGGTAATTCTCGACAAATTATTTCTATGGTTTGCTCTAAAATTTTTTGATAAGCTAAAGCTTTACATTTTCGTTTGCGGGGGCAACTTTTAGGCCGCAAATAGAGATATTCTTTCTCTTTGCGAAATGTAGTGACTCTTGCTGTAATCATTGGAGACTCACATTCTGTACATACAACTAAACCTGCTAGAGAATGGGGAGCGCTGGCAGTGCGCGGTGCCATTACGCGGTTGCGTCGGAGCAAACGTTCGACTTGGGCAGCTTCTTCTCTAGAAATAATGGGAAGATGGGTATTGGAAATGACTTCACCATTTTGATATTGTAAGTCACCGCGATAAACGGGGTTAGTTAACCAACGTCGCCCAGTGGTGACAGAGATTTTTTTTCCGTATTTTTTCTCGATATGGCGTACTGCTCCGCGCAGAGATCCAAATAACAGGAAACTTTCAAAAAAGTCTTTGACAACAGGGGCGGCGCTACGATCGAGAGCGTAACGTTCTTTGCCTCGACGATATCCGTAGGGTGCTTTCCCTGGTGGGGGTATCGCTTTGATACGATTGCGAGCGTGAGCTTGACGAATTTTACGACTATGTTGGTTTTGGCGAATTTGGTTCAGGAGTTTGAGTAGGTCAGTTTTGCTTGCCTGGGTATTGGTAGGTTTGGGTTGATTAATTTTGATATCTGATTTCAGAGGAATAATTTCAATGTTAAGAGATTCGAGTTTAGTGAGACGATCGCACACTTCCTCTACAGAATCTCCTAATTCTTCGAGTTGGCGAATGAGGAGATAATTAACAAATTTGGTGTGACAGTCTTGGAGGAGTTGTTGGAGTTGCTGGCGATCGCCCAGGTCTTGATATATTTGGTCAACTTCCCATCCCCAAATTGTTGGGTCTGGTGCAGTTTCAAACAGAGGGTTTGTGTATGAATAGGCAATAATTTTCACAGGTTATTTATTGTTGGCTTAATTCTATAATATTACCATCCGGGTCTTGGGTAAATAATGCAGCACGACCAGAAGCACTCATTTGAATCTGACAATTATTTGCTAGTAGTTGTGCTTTGGCAGCATCTAAGTCGTCCACAGAAAATGCTAAATGTCTATTTCTACCTAATTTTTCTAAATTAACTAGATCCGGAATTATTTCTGAGGATACTATCAAATGTATTTGGAAATTACCGACTTGATACCAAGTACCCGGAAAATTACGGGAGCGATCGGCTTTTACTAGACCGAGGATTTGGCCATAGAAATATTCGGCTTTTTCCAGGTCTGAAACTAACAGAGCAGCATGGAGAGATTGAGTTATTTGCATAAATATTTATCCAGATTAATTTCTAGTTATATTATATCGCTACAGCTAATCAGTGTGCATTAGATTATTGGGTGTGGGGCGGGTTTATCTAATAATTTGTAACACTATTAACTTAACATAGAATCCTTGAGTTCTAGCTTGTTGTCTAATTTTAGGAGGGGGTTTAAATCCCCTTCTAAAAAAGCTGACCGCTTATTGCTGAACTGCTAAAGGCTTTTTAACAACCATTCGCATATTTCCTGGTAGTGCCATTGTCAACCCCCTGCGAACAGGTTTCATTGATCGATTAGAAACTAATTTAAGTTCGTACTGTGATAAAATAGTTGCTAATACCAATTTCATTTCAAATAAAGCGAAAGCCGAACCTATACAACGACGACTCCCTCCTCCAAATGGTAAATATTCATAAGGTGAAAATTGTCTTTCTAGAAAACGTTCTGGTTTAAATTGTTTGGGTTCTGGATAAATATCTTCTCGGTGATGAGTTAAATAAATAGGCACTATTGCCACCATTCCCGGTTCCAATTGATAACCCATAATTTCTACAGGTTTCTGAACAACTCTAGGAAAAGCATTCATAGCAATAGGATAAATCCGAAGAGTCTCCTGACAAACAGCGCTGAGGTAAGGAAGTTTCGTAATAGCAACTTTGTCGGAGTTATTAGAAATAGTTGCTAATTCTGCTCTTAGTTTTTCCCGTACTGATGGGATTTTGTCAATCCAATATAATGCCCATGCTAAAGCTGATGCCGTAGTTTCGTGACCAGCAAAAAGCATTGTCAGCAGTTCATCCTTAATTTCTTCGTCACTCATCGGATGACCTGCTTCATCACGCGCTTCTAGTAATAAACTGAGAATATCATCAGTATGATTTCCTTCTTTCTTTGCCGTTTCAATTTCTGCCAATATTAGTTCGTGGAGTTCTTGTCTTTTGCGTAAAAATCTTCCCCACGGACTCCAAGGACCCCAGTCTTTTCGCAGGAAATTGAAAAACAGAAATATAGAACTGAGAGGAGAACTCATGGAGTCGAGAATATCAGACATAATAAGTCTAAGTTTTTCATAACGTTTCCCTTGACTTAAACCAAATACAGCACCAAGAATTACTTTGAGAGATATTTCTTGGGTTGACCTGCGGATAGGAAAAGGTTTGTCTATTTCCCACTGATTAATGACATCACAAGTAATACTATAGATTAAGTCTGCATAGTTACGCATCCGATCGCCATGAAAAGGTGGCATTAATAGTTTTCTTTGGCGCTGGTGGCGATCGCCGTCTTGAAGCAACAGAGAATTTCTGCCCACAAAATATTGCAAAATACCATTACTACCTCCAGAACCAAAAGTATCAGGGTCAGCAGTAAAAATTTGTTGAATGGCTTTCGGGTTACAGAAGTAGATAAAAGGGAACAACGAATTAGTATTTGTTCTGAAAATATCTCCATATTCAGAGTATCGTTCCTCTATTGTCTGTAGGGGACGAAAAATAAATTTCCAAGTCCGAAGTCTTCGTTGTAATGGTGACAGAGCTGGGCCATTAGGTAGTGTCATTTCAGTTATCAGTTATCAGTTCCTCCAAAATTAATTATACAAATATGATTTTCTCCTAACTTCTGACTTCTGACTTCTGACTTCTGACTTGTAAGTTGATGGCCAAAAAATACCCAAATTTTAGGATCAATTCTGTAAAAATGATTAAAGTTAAATACTTATATATTCTCGAAAACCTTTGATAGTTATAAAGTTTAATTTTCCCTATATTAGTAAAGGGATATAATGTAATTGGCTAGTCTCACTTCATTCAAAAGTTTTCTATAGAATAACTCCTGTGTGGCAAAGCTAATCAGTTTACCCACCTTTCTACTGAAATAAAATTGATGACAGTAAAATTTAAGGAGCGCTAATGAATCAACCCATCAACCCCACTACTGAAAATCAAATTCAGGTAGAAGACGATCGCACAGGCATGAGTGTCACTACTCTCAGACGTGCCCTAGCTGATAACCTGTTTTATTTACAAGGTACTTATGAGTCCATGGCAAAACAGGATGATTTCTACCGTGCTCTGGCTTATACTATACGCGATCGCTTACTCCAACGTTTTCTTTCTACAATCCGTACCTACAATGAGAAAGATGTTAAAGTAGTATACTACTTATCAGCAGAATTTCTCATGGGTCGTCACCTAGGTAATAGTTTGATTAACCTAGGCATATATGAACAAATTCGTCAAGCTGTTAGCGAGTCTGGACTTAACTTGGATGAACTACTAGAACAAGAAGACGATCCAGGTTTAGGAAATGGGGGTTTGGGTAGGTTAGCAGCTTGTTTTTTGGACTCTCTAGCTACCTTAGAAATTCCCGCAATGGGTCATGGTATTCGCTATGAGTTTGGCATTTTCACCCAAACTGTACAGGATGGGTGGCAAGCGGAAATTCCAGATAAGTGGCTGCGCTTTGGCAACCCCTGGGAAATAGCCCGTCCAGCCGAACAGGTAGAAGTTAAGTTTGGCGGCACCACAGAAACTTACCATGATGAAAAAGGCCACTATCGAGTAACTTGGCTTCCAGCTCAAACTGTTATTGGTATCCCTTATGATACCCCTGTTCCTGGCTATAAAGTCAATACAGTTAATCCCCTACGTTTGTGGCGTGCAGAAGCTAGTGTAGACTTTAAGTTTGAAGAGTTCAATTCTGGAAACTACGATGGTGCAGTAGCAGAAAAAATGAGTTCGGAGACTATATCAAAAGTTCTCTATCCTAATGATAATACTCCCCAAGGTAAGGAACTCCGACTGAAGCAGCAATATTTCTTTGTTTCCTGTGCTTTGCAAGACATCATTCGTAGGCATCTATTACACAACCAAAACTTAGATAACTTAAGCGATAAAACAGCAATTCAGTTAAATGATACTCACCCTGCTGTTGCTATTGCAGAGATGATGCGGTTATTGATTGATGAGTATGATATTGACTGGGAGCGTGCTTGGCATATTACTCAAAATACTTTTGCTTATACTAACCATACCTTGCTACCAGAAGCATTAGAACGTTGGGGAATTAGTTTATTTGGTAGTCTCCTACCTCGCCACTTAGAGATTATCTATGAAATTAATCACCGCTTCATAGAGCAAGTGAAAACTTGGTATCCTAAAGATAAGGAATTAATCTCTCGTGTATCTATAATTGAGGAAACACCAGAAAAATCGGTTCGGATGGCTAATTTAGCGACTGTAGGCAGTCATGCTGTGAATGGAGTAGCAGCTCTACACACAGAATTGCTGAAAAAAGGTGTACTCAAAGATTTCTACAAACTTTTCCCAGAAAAGTTCCTCAATAAGACTAATGGAGTGACTCCCCGCCGTTGGATTTTATTGAGTAATCCTAAACTTTCTGCATTATTTTCTGAGAAATTAGGAGATAGTTGGTTGCGAGATTTAGATAAACTAAGGCAACTAGAAAAATATGTTGATGATGCAGAATTTTGTAACCGTTGGCGAAAAATTAAGCAGGAGAATAAAGCTGCTCTGGCAGAGCACATTTTAAAGCATAATCGGATTGAAGTGGATATTAATTCTCTGTTTGATATTCAAGTCAAACGTATCCATGAGTATAAACGTCAACATTTGGATTTATTCCACGTCATTACTCTTTACAACCGCATTAAGCAAAATCCTAGTATTGATATTCAACCTCGCACATTCATTTTTGGTGGCAAGGCAGCTCCTGGTTACTATATGGCTAAGTTGATTATTAAGTTGACTAATGCTGTTGCTGATGTAGTTAATAATGATCCTGATGTGCATGGTCGCTTGAAAGTAGTTTTCTTAGCTAACTTTAATGCTTCATTAGGTCAGTTAATTTATCCTGCTGCTGATTTATCAGAGCAAATTTCTACTGCTGGTAAAGAAGCATCGGGAACCGGTAATATGAAGTTTGCCATGAATGGAGCGATGACTATTGGTACTCTTGATGGAGCTAATATTGAGATTCGTGAAGAGGTGGGAGCAGAAAATTTCTTCCTGTTTGGTCTGACTGCTGAAGAAGTTTTCGATATGAAGGCTAAGGGTTATAAACCTTTGCACTACTATAATACAAATCCAGAGTTAAAGGCTGTGATCGATCGGATTGCTAGTGGTCGGTTTAGCAAAGGCAATCCTAATCTATTCAAGCCTCTGATTGATTCTTTACTGTACAATGACCAATATATGCTATTAGCTGACTATCAGGCTTATATTGAATGTCAGAAGCGGGTTAGTCAAGCTTTCCAAGACAAAGAAAAATGGACAAAAATGTCTATTTATAATTCTGTTCGCATGGGTAAATTCTCTTCTGACCGAACAATTATGGAGTATGCGAAAGAGATTTGGGGAGCAAAGCCAGTTAAGATTAATCAAGAAACATATACTCAAGATAATGCTGGTTTGAAGGTAGATAATTAATTGCTCTAGTTTTTAATCTTGAGGCATCAGATATCAAAACTGATGTGATTTGAGTTAATGTGATAAAGAGACGTTCCTGTTCTTGGTAACGTCTCTTTATTATTATCAGAACTTACAGTATTCTAATTGGTCGTCGGTGTGTGACACTACAAGACGGATTTGATATAATATCATGTCCGGTTGAATAGTTAGAATTAAAGTTCGTAGTATAGCTCTCAGCCAGATATATACTTAGGGCTGAGAGCTATACTACAAACAAAAACTTTTTTATCACTGATTATCCGGACATGATATAAGTCCTAATTAGGTTTTTCAACGGTACTCCCTACTACCTAATCTTTTGTTATATGATCAAGGAATCATCAACAGTAGTTAAACGACTTACTATTTGCTCTGAGGTTGCAGATAAATTTTCTAACGTGACTAAAAGTTGCTCATTCAAGAAAATTGAAATGTTGTTATCAACAGTCTCAACAGTGAAACTTTGTTCATCAATATTTAGTTCGTCATCTAATACGATGAAGTCTTGATTAATATCGAAGTCAGTAATAATATCCACTCCTTGGTTAAAGTTGAGCAAGAAGCGATCGCTACCACTACCTCCAGAGAAAGTATCATCACCTTCCCCTCCATACAAGAAATCGTCACCTGCTTCTCCTAACAGAGAGTCATTTCCTGACGATCCAAACAAAGTATCATTATCCTCACCTCCTAACAAAGTATCATTACCTTCCTCTCCAAACAATGAATCCTGACCTTGATTACCAAATATTAGGTCGTCTCCTATACCACCAAATAACTGGTCTTCCTGACCTTCTGTACCCAATGGTGCCACAAGTTCAGGGTTGTCACCATACATGGTATCATCGCCTTCACAACCACATAGGGTATCATTGCCTTCATCCCCAAACATCAAGTCGTCCCCTAACTGACCATACATCAAGTCATCATCTTTACCACCTCGTGAAGTATCATTCCCTTCACCACTAAGGATAGTGTCATTCGCATAGTTACCACTGAGGAAGTCATTTCCGGCACCACCATCAATGAAGTCTTCTCCTGATACATCACCATCAACAACACTATTGTTGCCTCCAAAAATACTGTCATCTCCTTCTTCACCTAAAAGAGTATCGTCTCCTTCGTCGCCAAACATTAAATCATTATCCTTACCACCATAAATGAAATCATTATCCTTACCACCATAAATGAAATCATCTCCACGACTGCCTTGCATAACATCGTCACCGCGACCACCATAAACAGAATCTTCTCCGATTTCCTCTTCTGATGAACTTGAACTAGGATCGGCCACAATTTGGTCATCACCATTTTCACCCATGAGCATATCGTGGCCTTGTTGTCCGAACATGATATCATTACCCTTACCACCACGAGCTACATCATTACCCTTACCGCCCATGACTGTATCATCATCTTGGTTTCCATTTAGGGAGTCTTTACCCCTACCACCATTCATCATCAGGACTTACGCAAAGACACTATATATAGCGTATACTAAATAGAGCGATG
>NZ_JBNHER010000035.1:0-2637 GCF_050015975.1 Dapis purpurea BLCC-M126
TTTAACCAGAGGTAATTATCAATTATCCATTATCAATTATCAATTAATGAAAAACTCTATGGATTGAAGTAAAACCCGAACATATAGTAGAGCGACAATATTTCTCTGATGGAAATTATAGTTCGCCATCAGAAGTGTTACAGCAAAAGTCAAAAAGCAAAGGATTAAAAAATAAAAAGAAGAAGTCAAAAATTAAATTTTAGGAGATAACTAATTAGAGATAATAGAATGCAGAATATTAATTATTTTCCATCGTTTGTTTCAGTTCTTCAATACTGTCTTAAACCTTTGTAACTTCATATATTACCATTTAAGATTCAAAACTAAACAATGTCAATTGATTTTAGAAATATCAATACAGTATGGGCATCCATTTTAGTAGAAACACTACAACATCTAGGATTAATTACAGCAATTATCAGTCCCGGTTCTCGTTCCACACCTCTAACATTCGCCTTCGCCACCCATCCCAAAATCAAAGCTATTCCCATTATTGATGAACGTTCAGCAGCATTTTTTGCTCTAGGAATAGCAAAAAAAAATCATCAACCTGTCGTTATAGTCTGCACATCCGGTACCGCCGCAGCTAATTTTTATCCAGCCATAATAGAAGCAAAAGAAAGTCGCATCCCACTATTAGTTTTAACCGCAGATAGACCCCCAGAATTAAGAAATTGTCATGCTGGTCAAACCATAGATCAAGTAAAATTATATGGCAATTATCCTAACTGGCAAGTTGAACTAAGTTTACCTTCAGTAGAACTAAAAATACTGGAATATTTAAGACAAACAGTTATTTATGGTTGGGAAAAAACCACCTTTCCTACACCTGGACCAGTACATTTTAATATTCCTTTTCGAGACCCTTTACCACCTATAGTCCAACCAGAAGCGATCGCCTTAAAATCAAAATTCCCCCAAAACTTTTTTGCTCCCGTACAGCCAATTTTAAGAACAGAATATTTGCCAAATTATGACTTAATAGCAGCCTTAAAAAGTCAACTTAAATCTCAGCAAGGCATCATAATTGCAGGTTTAGCACAACCAGAAAAACCTCAAGAATATTGTCAGGCGATCGCTGAAATTTCCCAAACTTTAAATTTTCCTGTTTTAGCTGAAGGTTTATCTCCCCTAAGAAACTACTCTCAGTTAAACCCCTATTTGATTAGTACTTATGATTTAATTTTAAGAAATCAGAATTTAGCAGAAAAACTCATTCCTAACATAGTCTTACAAATAGGAGAATTGCCAACAAGTAAACAACTAAGAAGTTGGCTAGAAGCAACTAATTCCCACAGATTAATTATCGACAAAAGTGACCATAATTTTGATCCACTTCATGGCAATACAACTCACTTACGAATCTCAGTAGAACAACTAGCCAAAATTTTTACTCCTGAAATTATCCTGAATAACTATGATAAAAATTACTTAAATTTGTGGTGTAAAGCTGAAGCAAAAGTCAGAGAAAATATTGACAAAAAAATGGCAACAATCAATCAGATATTGGAACCAAAAATTTCTTGGTTAATATCTCAGACATTACCCAAAACTACACCAATATTTATTGCTAATAGTATGCCAGTTAGAGATGTAGAATTTTTTTGGGTTCCTAATAGTTCCCAAATTCAGCCATTTTTCAATCGAGGTGCAAATGGAATAGACGGTACTTTATCAACAGCCTTAGGTATAGCTCATTGTTATCAGAGCAGTGTCATGTTAACAGGAGATTTAGCACTTTTACATGACACTAATGGTTTTTTACTGAGAAATAAATTAATTGGTCATTTAACTATTATTTTGATTAATAATCAGGGAGGTGGAATTTTTGAAATGTTACCTATAGCTAAATTTGAACCACCTTTTACAGAATTTTTTGCCACTCCTCAAGATGTTAATTTTGCTCATTTATGTAAGACTTATGGTGTAGAACATCAAAACATATTCTGCTGGAAAGAATTACAAAAACTTTTAAATCCTTTACCAAGTAGTGGAATAAGAGTTTTAGAATTACAAACAAACCGCCACCTTGATGCTAGATGGCGGTTAGATAATTTAGATAGGTTTGCAGCAGATTTTTTCCTAAGTTGACAATTAAATTAAAGTGGGAAGAAGAAAGAAGAAAAAAGTTTTAAATGATATAACTTGTAATACAAAAGTTTATGAAGCAGATTGACTCAATAAAGAATCTAATTTACTCTTGCTATCCAAGACATAAATATCATCACAGCCACCAATATGTTGATTATTAATAAAAATCTGTGGCACAGTACGACTTCCATTAGCACGTTCAGTCATACTATTTCTTTCACTTTCATTGCCATCTATTTTGTATTCGATGTAGTTAACACCTTTCCACCAGAGCAAAAGTTTTGCTCTAATACAATATGGGCAAGTTTGCCAAGTATAAATTTCGACCTTTGCTTTCATACGTTCTGGGTGACGACCAAAAATAGGGTTGAGAAAATCAAGCATTTGTAGTAATCAATTAAGTGGTAATAAATTAAGCAATTTAAATAATTTGTAACGTATTTTTAAGGCAAACAGCAATAAACTTGCCTTCGTTCTAATCTTTCTTGTTATACTCCCTTCCCGCTAGAAGATTACCTAATCATTTACTAAAGTATAAATATGGTG
>NZ_JBNHER010000036.1:0-33292 GCF_050015975.1 Dapis purpurea BLCC-M126
GATGGCGAGGAAACCTCGCCATCCCTCAACCAAGAGAGCGGTCGTTTGCGGAGCATGACCTTAGGATGGGATGCCGAGGTCTCCGTTCCCTCCGGGACGCTACGCGTTTCATGTCGCGTAGCGAAACGGCATATCCAATCGACCAAGAGAAAAGTGCTCTTGAATTTCCTTGTATTCAATTCCCGTGCGGTTAAAACCTTCTTGTAATTATCAATTATCCATTATCAATTATCAATTAATGAAAGATACAGCGCTTCTGATTGTCCGTGAGGTAAAGTAACAGCACTTACAGTGGATTCCGAACTAACTAACGTACAACTGACTCTGCACATATTTCCGGTAAACTTCGTAGTCATCATACCCGTAGATAATTTTTAAACTCTAAATTCTAAACCGTCAATATATGTATATTAAATAACACGCGGAAACTGTTGTATTTAGACAAAACTATAATATATGGTCATTGGCCAAGCGATCGCTACCTTGTCCAAATTGAGAAACCAGATTCAAAATCCAAAAGTTATGTCATAAATAACTTCTATTTGGGAAATAATTGTCGGAAATTATTGTGAGTTAAAGTTTTCAGCCCATATAATCAAAAAAATTGACTTTTCAGGCATAACTTTTAAATTCCGTGAAACGGTATAAGTGACAATTATATGGCAACCTGAAATATAGAAAACAATATACTACTGAGCTTTTCACCACAGAAAAATAACGATATATTATGCAAACCCTAGAAAACCCAATCACAACCCCTATAAACCAACCTGCCTTTGATACCACTATCCATCGGCGAAAAACTCGTTCCGTCAAAGTGGGTGATATAACCATTGGTGGTGGCCATCCAGTTGTAGTCCAGTCAATGATCAACGAAGATACCCTTGACATTAATGCTTCCGTAGCTGCTATTCGGCGTTTACATGAAATAGGTTGCGAAATTGTCCGTGTTACTGTTCCCAGTATGGCCCACGCTAAATCTCTGGCAGAAATAAAACAAAAATTAGCAGAAACCTACAAACCTGTACCACTAGTTGCCGATGTTCACCATAATGGCATGAAAATTGCTCTGGAAGTTGCTAAACACGTTGATAAAGTCCGAATTAATCCTGGTCTATATGTATTTGAAAAGCCACAAATTGGCAGAAAGGAATATACCCAAGCAGAATTTGCAGAAATAGGTGATAAAATTCGCCAAACCCTAGAACCCCTGGTAGTCTCTCTCAGAGACCAAAACAAAGCCATGCGCATTGGAGTTAATCATGGCTCTCTGGCTGAAAGGATGCTGTTTACTTATGGGGACACCCCAGAAGGTATGGTAGAGTCTGCTCTAGAATTTATCAAAATTTGTGAATCTTTAGATTACTATAATATAGTAATTTCTCTGAAAGCCTCACGAGTTCCAGTAATGCTCGCTGCTTATCGATTAATGGTGAAGCGGATGGATGAACTAGGTATGGCTTATCCTCTACATTTAGGTGTGACGGAAGCAGGGGATGGAGAGTACGGTCGAATAAAGTCTACTGCTGGTATTGGTACACTTTTAGCAGAAGGAATAGGAGATACAATTCGTGTCTCTTTAACTGAAGCACCCGAAAAAGAAATTCCAGTTTGTTACGGTATTCTCCAAGCCTTGGGTCTACGGAAAACAATGGTAGAATATGTAGCTTGCCCATCCTGTGGTCGAACCTTATTCAATCTTGAGGATGTTCTGCATCAAGTGCGAGAAGCAACAAAACACCTAACAGGATTAGATATTGCCGTTATGGGTTGTATTGTTAATGGTCCAGGAGAAATGGCAGATGCAGATTATGGTTATGTAGGCAAGCAAGCTGGTTATATCTCGTTATATCGTGGGCGGGAAGAAATTAAGAAAGTTCCCGAATCCCAAGGAGTTGAAGAATTAATTAATTTAATTAAAGCTGATGGCCGTTGGGTTGAACCCTAGTTTATAATTGAGATGTTTGTAGTAGGAGTGTATTTTTACTGCACTCCTCCATTAATTATCTAACAGATTAAACTCAACTTTTAATTCTATCGGTTATCCGGAATCTAAATCAGTTAATTTGGATACAGATAATATGACAATTTATTAGTTGGATTGAGTCTGATAAAAGCTTCTAATTGGTAGTTATAGTGACTAATACCCTCATTTTGATTCTTATTCTTAAGAACCAGGGTAGTTTAAATAGAAATAGATAGTTAAAAAAATATTAAATAACTTTACAAACAAATAATAATTTTTAGATTCCTGAAAAAAAGTTGAGAATAACTAAGTTCTCCTAATTAATTAGGAGATAAAAAAATAAATTGTCAAATTTATATCGCCTATATTTATCAATAAGATTATTAATAGAGAAATTTGACTTTCAACTTACTAAATAGGCTAACTCTGGGCAACAGTTATATATGCTAAATTGGGTCTAGCTATGGTGTAGTAATTATTGTTTAAATTCATTCAACAAACAAAATGGTTATAGCAAAACGTGGTCTTATCCTTGGTGCAACAGCATTAATGTTAACAGGCGTCACAGTTATCGGCGCTGGTATTCATCTTTCCTCTCAAGCATCATTAAATAATAATAACCCTAAAGAATTAATCGACCAGGTTTGGCAGATTATTGATAAAACTTATGTAGATGGTACTTTCAATCAGGTAGACTGGAAAGCTACTCGCACTGAGTATCTCGATCAAACTTATTCCAGTGATGAAGAAGCTTATGATGCAATCCGGGAAATGCTAGAAAAGCTAGGCGATCCTTACACCCGTTTCATGGACCCCGAAGAGTTTAAAAATATGCAAATAGATACTTCTGGGGAACTAACAGGTGTAGGAATTCAGCTAACCCAAGACCAGGATACCAAAAAATTGGTAGTAATTTCGCCAATAGAAGATACTCCAGCTTTTGATTCAGGTATTCAAGCTAAAGATATTATTACTAAAATTGATGGTCAAAGCACTGAAGGAATGGATATTAATCAGGCAGTAAGTCTGATTCGCGGTCCAATTGGTAGTCAAGTAACTTTAACTATTAAACGAGAAAATCAGGAAATAGAATTCCCAATTATTCGAGCAAAAATTGAAATTCATCCTGTTAAGTATTCTCAGAAACAAAGTTCTCTTGGTCAAGTTGGTTATATTCGCTTAAACCAGTTTAGTGCTAACGCTGCTGGTGAGATGCGAGAGGCAATAGATGATTTAGAAACTCAGAATGTATCAGGTTATATTCTAGATTTACGCTCTAATCCTGGTGGATTGCTATATGCTAGTATCGAAATTGCTAGGATGTGGATGGATCGTGGAGATATTGTTTCTACTGTTAACCGTAATGGTGTGACGGATCGCCAGAAAGCTAATAATAGGTCTTTGACAGATAAGCCATTAGTTATTATGGTAGATGGAGGTTCCGCCAGTGCAAGTGAGATTCTTTCTGGTGCGCTGCAAGATAACAACCGAGCTACATTAGTAGGTACTAAGACTTTTGGTAAAGGGTTAGTGCAGTCAGTACGTGGTGTTGGCCAAGGTGCAGGGTTAGCGGTGACGATCGCTAAATACTTTACTCCTAGTGGTCGGGATATTAACCATGAGGGTATTGTACCAGATGTGGAAATCTCCCTGACAGATACACAAAAAGAGACTTTGCGCAAAGATCGTAATAAAATAGGTACTATTGACGATCCTCAATACGCAAAAGCATTAGATATCTTGACTCAAGAAATTGCTGCGGTGCAAAATAAGAAAGCTCAGTTTGGTAACTAGTGGAATAGGGAAATAGGGAAGTGATATTATGTTTGGTTAAATAGTTATATATAATTAAAGCTCGTAGTAGGGCTTCAGCCCTATCTAAAGTTCGGGCTGAAGCCCTACTACAAACAAAGACTTTATTATAAGTGATTATCTGAACATGATATGAGGGAGTAATTTTTTTGCCCTTGTCTGCCCAAAATGCTAACTTTTTGAGCTTTTTAGACCTAAAAATAAAGTAAAAATTTAACTTCTGACCTCTGAATTCGTTAATGTGGTTTACACTTGCCACTTCTAATTAATCCTACACGACGGGCGATCGCTTCCTCAACAGAATTAAATGGACCCCATGTTTCTAGAATCTTGGGGTCTTTTTTTTGTTCGACTTCTTCCGCAGCTAAAATTTCACAGCTTTCCTCTATTGTCTTGATTATATAGAATTTTGGTGATGAGTCGCTCATAAAACTGAATATTCAAGATGGTTTCCTTTGCGTATTAAAATCATAATGCTTTTCGTTCCGCCAATAAAATTATCAAATTCAAAACATGGGATATAAACATTATGTTCTAATATTTCCCCTAGTTCTAGGAATGGGATTTGTTTTATCTATTGCTCCCAGCACTAAAGCTCAGAAGCAAGTATCAAGTCAAAATATTAACCAAACTGCCCAGATTTTAGAAAAAATAGAGGAGTACAACCCACTCAACCAACCCCCACCAAAATCTCAACCACTTGCCGACTCAAACCAGGAAACTACAACCACAGTTAAAGAGACAAATAAAGAGACAAATAACGATACTTTAGGACAAATAGAACAATATAATCAACTTAACCAACCTTCAGAAATATCTCCCTCCTTAGAACGAGTTAACTCTGTCAATCAACTTAGTGATGTTCTACCTACAGATTGGGCTTATAGTGCCCTCCAAGGATTAGCAGAACGTTACGGTTGTCTATTAGCCTATCCAAATACTACATTTAACGGCAATATAGCCATCAGTCGTTACGAATTCGCAGCAAATCTTAACGAATGTTTACAAGTTATTCAAAGTCTGATTGAAGAATTCGATGAAGCTTATATTTCCCAAGAAGACTTAGCAAAAAGCCAACGATTACAAGAAGATTTTGCTATTGAAATAGCCGATATTAAGTCTCGCCTCAATGCCTTGGAAACTCGGACAGACATTCTGGAAGCTAATCAGTTTTCTACCACAACTTTGCTAAAAGGGGAAGTCATCTTAGCTCTATATGATGTTTTCGGTAGTGAGGATGAAGAAGGAGCAACTGTAACGACTCAAAACATTCAGACATCTTTTGGCCATGCCGTAACATTAAACTTTGATACCAGTTTCACAGGCAAAGACTTCCTCAGAACTCGACTCAGAGCGGGAAGGTTGCCGGGGGTTAGTGGAGGAACACAAACAAATACAACCTTGTTTAACTTCGGTTTTGACACAAATGAACAAGTAAGATTAACCGAAGTCTATTATATTTTTCCCCTCAACCGCAAGATGAGTCTTTATGTTGGAGCTGCTGGACTTGATTTTGATTTGATGGCTCGTGCCCTTAATCCTAAACTGGTGAGTGGTACAAAAGGTTCTCTGGCTCTATTTCCAGCTTACAACCCCACCATATATATTCAAGTAGGGGGTGCTGGTTTAGGTTATAGTTATCAAATTAACGATAACTTGAGATTAGACTTAGCCTATCTTGGAGGTGCTCCTGGCGGTGGTACTGGTAGAGTAAACGAGCCTAGAGAAGGCGGTGGACTTTTTAATGGTACTTATAGTGGTTATGCTCAGTTTACTGCTTCACTCAACCGAGATTTTGATGTTTCTTTTGCTTATGTCAGAGCATATTATACAGCAGATTTAGTTAATTTAGCAGGTTTTACAGGTAGCAAAAATGCTCAAGAACCTTTTGGCAAAGTTGCAACTTCAGCAGACCATTTTGGATTTCAAAGTAGCTATCGCTGGGCACAGTTTACTATTGCTGGTTGGGTTGGTTATAGCAATGCTGAAGCAGAAACAGGCGATCGCCAAGGGGATGAAGCAGATATTTGGCATTGGGCATTGACAGTAGCTATAGATGACTTGCTATTTGAAAATGGAATGTTAGGTTTTTCTGTTGGTCAACAGCCAAAACTGACACATATTGATGGTGGTGAAGATGACCCAGATACTTCTATACAATTTCAACTTTTCTACGATTATCAGATTACGAATAATATAAATATTACCAATGGTTTTTTCCTCGAGACAAAACCGGAACATGATGATAAAAATGAGCTTCTTTGGGTAATTATTACAAGAACTACTTGGAGATTCTAAAAATTGAAACTAGCAAAAATTAACAATAAACTGCAAATTTTAATTATTTCATAGCAAGCATTTTTACCAACTATTTTTCTGCACAAAACAAGTCATACCGTTTCACGAAAGTCAAAAGTTCAAAGTCAAAAGTCATGAATTAAGATTTTATCGGCTCAAAACTTTGAAGCTACAGTAATTTCAGGAAATTATTTCACACCTAAAATTTGAAAATATTTGTAACATTCTTTTTTCAAATTACTATCACGCATCATCAAGATAAATAATTATTAGAAGAAAAGTTTTAATAATGTCACTTGCATATTAAAATCGTAATGCCTTTTTTAGCATCAATAAAATTATCAAATTAAAAATATGGGACGTAAACTTTATGATGTTGTAATTTTTCCCTTAGTTATAGGGATAGGATTTGTTTTATGTATTGCTCCCAGTAGTAAAGCTCAGAAGCAAGTATCAAGTCAAAATATTAACCAAACTGCCCAGATTTTAGAAAAAATAGAGAAGTATAACCCACTCAACCAACCCCCACCAAAATCTCAACCACTTGCCAACTCAAACCAGGAAAGCACAACCACAGTTAAAGAGACAAATAACGATACTTTAGGACAAATAGAACAATATAATCAACTCAACCAACCTTCAGAAATATCTCCCTCCTTGGAACAAGTTAACTCTGTCAATCAACTTAGTGATGTTCTACCCACAGATTGGGCTTATAGTGCCCTCCAAGGGTTAGCAGAACGTTATGGTTGTTTATTGGCCTCCCCAAATGCTACATTTGGTGGCAATAGAGCCATAAGTCGTTACGAATTTGCAGCAAATCTTAACGAATGTTTACAAGTTATCCAAGGTCTCATTGAAGAATTTGATGAAGGTTATATTTCTCAAGAAGACCTTGCTAAAAGCCAACGATTACAAGAAGATTTTGCTATTGAAATAGCCGATATTAAGTCCCGCCTCAATGCCCTGGAAACTCGGACAGACATTCTGGAAGCTAATCAGTTTTCTACCACAACTTTGCTAAAAGGGCAAGTCACTATGGCCCTGTATGACGCTTTCGGTAATGATGGTGAAGACGGTGCTACAGTGAGTGCTGATGATGTTCAAATGGCTTTTGGTCATGCCGTAACATTGAACTTCGATACCAGTTTTACAGGTCTAGACTTCCTGAGAACTAGGCTAAGAGTAGGAGATTTACCAGGATTGAATACAGAAAGCGCTCATACCTTCTTAAATGCAGGCTCTCCACCTGATGATGTAGCCCGACTCACAGAAGTATACTATATTTTTCCGCTCAACACAAAAATGAGTCTTTATATAGGAGCTGCTGGACTTGACTTCGATTTGATGGCTCCTGCACTTAATCCTAGACTAATTAGTGGTAATACAGGAAGTCTTGCCTTGTATCCTGCTTATAATCCCACTATCTACATTCAAGTAGGGGGTGCTGGTTTGGGTTATAGTTATCAAATTAACCAGAATTTTAGGTTGGATGTAGCTTATCTTGGAGGTGGTCCTGGTGGTGGTACAGGAAGAGTGAACGATCCGAGAGAAGGTGGTGGAATTTTTAACGGTACTCATAGTGCTTATGGTCAGTTAACAGTCTCACCTACAGTAAATTTTGATTTTTCTTTTGCTTATGTAAGATCATATTATACAGCAGATTTAGTTAATGTATCAGGTTTTACAGGTAGTAGAAATGCTCAACGACCTTTTGGCAGAGTAGCAACTTCAGCAGACCATTTTGGATTCCAAACTAGCTATCGCTGGGCACCATTTACTTTTTCTGGTTGGGTTGGTTACAGTAATGCTGAAGCAGAAGCAGGCGATCGCGAAGGGGATGAAGCAGATATTTGGCATTGGGCAGTGACAGTAGCTATAGATGACTTAGTATTTGAAAATGGAATGTTAGGTCTTTCAGTGGGTCAACAACCAAAAGTAACACATATTGACAATGGTGAAGATGATCCAGATACTTCTATACAATTTCAAATTTTCTACAATTATAGAATTTCAAATAATATAGATATAACATCAGGTTTCTTTATCGAAACAGAACCAGAGCATGATGATCGAAATGACCCAATTACAGTATTTGTGACTCGAGCAACTTGGAGATTCTAATTATTCAAAGGAGAAAAAAATGAATAGCAAACTAAAAATTTTAATTGCTTCATCTCTAGCATTATTGGCGACTATTTTTCCACAAAAAATTAGTCACGCACAAACAGAAGAAACAATTATTAGAAGAGAGTTGATATATGTAGGAGTTAGGGAAGATTCTTATTGGTTTGGTTCTAGGAATGACAAAGGAGAAAGGGAGGGATATTGTGTAGATATTGCCTATGCTTTAGCTGAACGTCTAAGTGCCAATCAACTAGATCCGATTAGGGTAAGATTAGTCACATCAACTGTTCAGAGTCGTTGGGATATGGTCAAAAGTGGTCAGGTAGATTTAGAATGTGGTCCTAATACTATTAGTGCTGAACGTGAAGAAAAACATGGTATTAATTTTTCTGCACCTTTTTTTATTACAGCAACACAAGTTTTAGCTCAAAGAGGTAGAACAGAAGAAGATGTGAATGCAGGTAAAGCGATGGTTGGTGTAGTTAGAAATACTAGCAATGAAAGTGATTTAAAGAGTGCTTATCCTGAAGAACAAATAGAGAATAAATTTTTAAGTAGACAACAAGGTATTGAAGCTTTAGCGGATGGTGAAGTTAATGGTTTTGCCAGTGATGGAACTCTTTTGTTAGGTATAGCGTGGGCAATGAACTTTGATATGGAAAAAGATTACACTTTTATTACTATTAATCAGGAAAATGGCCGTCCATTTTGTGCAGGTTATGGATTCATACTTCCTGGAGGGAAAGAAAATTCTAGTTGGCAAAGGTATATTAATGACTTTCTTGCTAATGATAAAAAAGCTCAAAGAATTCAAAGAAAGTGGTTGCTGGATGGTTTAAGTGAAAATAGTCAAATGCTTTATGATGCTTGTACTCAAGAAAGTTAGAAGTCAAAAGTTAAAAGTCAAAAGTCAAAATATTGAGTAGTGCCGTGTCAAGTCTTAAATGTTACTTTAGGAAAATGCTACGATGCTTATTTTTCAAAGCTTGACATCAAAAATCTATTCCACCATTTTAAGCTTGACATGCCAGTAGTGGACCGTTTCAGCTAAAATAGTGCGTTAGAATTGTCATTGCAAACGACAGTGAAGCAATCTCTAGAGAGTTTTCTATTACAACATTTTAAGATGAAACAATCCAGTAGGGTGTATTAGACGGCTAAAATTTAAGCTCTAAAAGGTATTTAGGAATCCCTCGTAATGCACCATATTGAGAATTGAGAAAATTGAGTAGTAGAGCGAAACGCCTTAAATGTGGCAATAGTAGGGGCTAGTTTTGTTTTAAATTAATGAGTTTTAACCTAATATTAGATAAACCCGCCCCCAGTAAAATGATATGATACACTGTTTTAGCTATGTCAATCTAGTACGGAAATTTTTTCTATTAGGTGCATAGAAGTCAAAACCTTAGACAAAGACATTAAATAGAAGGAAAAAAGAAAACTCCTCTGTGTCAACTTTGTATTTTTGACCGAATAATTATGACTACAACCAAACAAATATTGATGGGTCTTGTGGCAGCTACCTCTGTGTGTGTATTGCCCAATCATTCAGTTAATGCAGCATCTCTGATTAATTTTGAACCTGTGGATGGTAAATTTCCTGATGGAAGTTTAGCTGTAGATAATATGCCAATTACAAATCAGTTTTCATCCTTGGGTGTAACTTTTGGCATTGATCGTAACCAGGATGGTTTACCCGATGCTGGACTTTTCCCCAGGTTGGAGGCTGTTGGCTCTTCAGATTCCATAGCAGGTTTTGAATCAACAAATGGAGGAGAAGATGATACAGCTGCTCCTGGTTTTGAAGACAGGTTAGGTAATTTTTTCCTACGGGGAGTTGGATCACTAGCTAATGGTGAATCTCTTCTAATTTCTTATACTTCTCCAACAAAAGCTGCATCGGCTGAAATTTGGGATATTGACGGTAGGCCAACAGGGTTAGGTGAACAATGGGAAGTTCAAGCACTGGGTTCTGATTTATCTGTGATTGATTCTATTGTCAGTCCTGCTGGTACTTTTCCCTTAGAAACTTCTCCCTTAGAAGCTTCTCCTTGGTTTTGGTCTTTTGACCGCCCAGAAAAAGATATTCATGCTATTCGCCTAGTCTATACGGGAAGTGCAACTGGTGTTGGACTTGCATTTGATAATTTTTCTCCACTGGCAGTAGAAGGTTCTGAACCTGAAACTAATACTTCAGTTCCCGAACCAACTTCTGCAATAGGTTTGTTAATTTTTGGTGCCTTTGCTTATCGTTTGAGGAAAGGTAAATAATATCAAGCCCCTCAATTTAGTAGGGTTGATGCGCGCATCGCCCCTACTGGGGTTAGAGGAAATGTTGTACCATTTATCTGTTTAATGAGGTACATTTACCAAATAATTAATTAATAATTAAACAATTCAGATTGAAAGTCTCCCCTTTGAAGGGGATAAAATCAAAAAAAATCCTTAAGTGTTAATCTCCTTCTTTTAAGCTATCCCTTACCCATAAGTCTTATAAGCATTGCAGGGTTGGGAGTGTGAGGAGATGGTTCAAGTAGCTAGTGCAGAATGACGGAAATAACTGACCAGTTACAAAATACTCAAAGCCTTACCAATCAAAACTGCAGACTTCCCCTCCCAGCTCCCCTCCTGGGAGGGGCGGGGGTGGGTTGAATTCAGAATTCTGACTTCCACGTAGCGGTACTAGTGCAGAATGGCGGAAATAACTGACCAGTTACAAAATACTCAAAGCCTTACTAATCAATACTTTTGAATTTTGAATTTTGAATTTTGACTTCCGCGTAGCAGCACTAGTCAGAGTTGGCAAATGCTGAAATTGTCTTATTCAGTTTTAGTCACCTCTGTCCTAGATATGAGAAATGGCAGGTTTGTCTTCTCTTCTAACTCTTCTGCCTCTCCTCTATCCTGTAAGGAATTCGATCTTATGTGGGTAAAGCATAGAAAAAGGGGGAAAGGGGTGGTGTAATACAAACCAATAAATTTTTGCTACAAATAGCCAGGGAATTTTTTAGGAGTCAGGAGTCAGAATGAATGGCTTCGATACTGTTTTTTAGGTCAGAAATTATCTTTTTTATCAAAGAGACATCTACTGTAAAGTCTTTTTATTCGTAACATTCTTTCTTTCACAATGGTCTAAAACTCTACCTCATAGATTAAAGAACTGCTATATTCTGATTCAAGAGAATTTCAGATAATATTATTAACTGACCCCATATTCTGTAAAGTGATGTATCAATGGAGAATTAAAACCAATGACAATATCCTGATGAGGCGCTCCTGCTTTTTACTAATTCTTCTGCAAAATCAATTTCTGTACCATTATATTATACTGTAGCCATATTTTCCGTTCTTTAATATCAAAATGAATACGATGATCGCTTTCTCAACCCACATTAACTATTTAATAATGATTATTTTTAGTGTCAAAAATTAACTCTCTATTAACATTTTTTCTTGTATAGCGATCGCCAGCATATTCTTGTTAAGGGAATAAGGAAAAAAGAAAGAGTACAAAGTTTCTATTTTAACATCTGTCTTTTTCCCTCTTCCCTATTAACTTACATCGTAAGAATTCAGATATTATATACCTTATAGCTGAATACTTACCTTGTATTAGACCTCTCCAAAAATGCCAATTTTAGAACGGCGGGGTAAGAGTTTGAGAATCTGTTTAGGATATGTCTATTGATGCGCGGTTATGAGGAGAATCTAAATCTATCTCCGGCCCAACTGGCACAATTCTGGTAGGATTAACCTTGGGATGACTGATGTAATAATGCCGTTTAATATGGTCAAAATTACAAGTTTCTTTTACCCCTGGATGTTGATAAATATCTTTCAGATAATTCCCTAGATTTGGATATTCCCAAATATGGCGTAAATTACACTTGAAATGAACATAATAAACAGGATCGAAACGAAGCAAAGTAGTAAACATACAAATATCGGCTTCAGTTAGGCGATTGCCACACAAATAACGTTGTTTTGACAAGATATTTTCCCAATAATCTAAAGCTGCAAATAAATCTTTTACTCCCTCATCATAAGCTAACTGAGAACCAGCAAAACCTGCTCGATAGACACCATTATTAATAGGTTGGTAAATCTTATCAATAGTTTCTTCAATCTGATCGTGTAAATCTTCTGGACATAAATTTACATCACTTTGAGCAATACCACTAAACTGAGTATCAAGCATCCGAATAATTTCACGGGATTCATTATTAACTATTGTACCTGTTTGTTTATCCCAAAGTACAGGTACAGTCACCCTACCACTATAATTTGAGTCTGCCTGAAGATAAAGTTGCCAAAGATAACTATGATTATTCACAGTATCAGGAATAGACCCTGGTTCATTTGTAAATTCCCAACTATTTTGGTCAATTACAGCACCTACAACTGACAAACCAATAGCATCTTCTAACCCCTTGAGTTTCCGCATAATAGCAGTTCGATGTGCCCAAGGACAAGCCCAAGAAATGTATAGATGATAACGTCCTGCTTCTGCCTTAAAGCCACTAGATCCATCTGCTGTAATTTTATTACGAAAAGTGGTCTGAGGCCGAATAAATCTACCTTGAGAATCTTCTTGTTCCCGTTCAGAAATCCACTTACCATCAACTAAAATACCTAAGCCCATGGTCACCTCCTAAAAGATAATCAGATCATATCAATTAACTGTCAGTTTTCCTAGACTCTTTTCTCCCCTTCAATAACTCTAGATTTTTTTTGACAAGAGCAATAGCTTCTTGGTTTCCCTCTTGGAGATATAATCCTCCCGCCTGTAATAAATTTGCTACACTTTCGTCATCTTGACGTAAATTAGCAAAAGCTAAACCCATATTATGATAAGCCTCAGCAATATTAGAATTATTTTGTATAGCTTCAGTAAACTTATTGATAGCTTGTTGATAATTTCCTACTCGAAAAGCTTCACATCCTTTTTGAAAGTTTACTGCTGCCTCTGGTGGTATTAATGAAGATATTGATATTGGTTCTGTAAACAGGACAGAAATACTTCCTTGTCCACGATAAGCATATATCATTGCACCAACACCAATGGTAGTTATTAATCCAAAAAAGATTAACCAAGTTATAAAATTTTCAATTTCCATATAGATAATGATAATGATATAGTTATAAGTATATTAAACCATAAAAATTAAAAGTTTAATTATCAATAACTCGATCGAGAAATTCTCACTCTTGGTGAAATACAGATTTGGGATTTTAGGGAATAGGTTATTTAAAGTTATTAGTTATCAGTTAAAAGTACCCCTTACTGAAGTAGGAAGCTTGAAATACTCAATTTTCTTTTTTTTCTTTAAATGTGAGGCTTTAAACCTAATTTTCTAGTAATTAAGGAAGAGAAAAAGATACTGTACCTCATTCATAATAAAAGTGCTATAACTTTTTTGAATTATTCTCGAGCAAAAAAATCATCTTTTTATAAAAGGTAATGGTAAATCGACTGAATAGACGGAAATTTTTAATCAATAACGCCATCGGTATAATCTCAATTTTATTACTCAAAGCTTGCCAGAATCAGAAAAATTTAATATCAAAACAAACTACGGCTGATTTTACCCAGAAAAATGAACCAGAAATCATCAAAGTCGGTATATTACATTCATTCACAGGCACAATGGCAATTAGTGAAAAAAACGTCGTAGATGCCGAATTATTAGCAATTGAAGAAATTAACAAATCAGGAGGTGTATTAGGAAAAATAATCGAACCAGTTATAGAAGATGGAGCTTCAGATTGGCCAATATTTGCTGAAAAAGCAACTAAATTAATCAAGGAAGATAGAGTAGTAACAGTATTTGGTTGTTGGGCATCAGCTAGTAGAAAGGTTGTGTTACCTATATTTGAGTCACAAAACCATTTGCTTTGGTATCCTGTACAATACGAAGGTCAAGAATGTTCTAAAAATATATTTTACACAGGTGCAACACCAAATCAACAGATTGAACCTGCAATTAAATGGCTGTATGAAAATAAGGGTCAAAAATTTTTTTTAATTGGTTCTGACTATATTTTCCCTCGCACAGCCAATGCTATAATTAAAGCCCAAATAGCCAACCTTGGAGGAGAAATATTAGGAGAAAATTATATTCCTCTAGGCGGTAAAGAATTTAAAGCAATTATTGCAGAAATTATAACCAAATTACCCAAGGGTGGTGTGATATTCAATACTCTAAATGGTGACAGTAATATAGCATTTTTCAGAGAATTAAGTGCTGCTGGTTTAAGACCTAATAAATATCCTGTTATGTCTGTAAGTATTGGTGAAGCTGAAATTAAAGAAATAGGCATAGAATATCTCATTGGTCATTATGCAGCCTGGAATTATTTTATGACTGTTGATACTCCAGAAAACCAAAAATTTATACAAAAATTCCAAGACAAATATGGAAATAATCGAGTCATTAATGACCCTATGGAAGCTGCTTATATAATGGTTTATTTGTGGAAGCAAGCAGTTGAAAAAGCAGGTACAGCGAATGATTTAGAAAAAGTACGTCAAGCTGCTTTAGGTCAAACTTTTAATGCACCTGAAGGAAAGGTAAAAATGGAAAATAATCACCATCTTTCCAAATATGTTAGAATTGGTGAAGTTAGAAATGATGGTTTATTTGAAATAATTTTTTCTACACCGGAAACTGTTAAACCAGAACCATTGAATCAGTTATTACCTGAGACTAATGGTAGAATTTGTAACTATAGCGCTACGCGCTAGGGAATAGGGAATAGGGAATAGTAGACTCTCAAAGAGTTTCAGGATTTATAAATGTCAAAAACCTTAATGCGTAACACTAATATTAAGCAAGAAATAAAGTGTCAAGCCCCCGACTTCAAGAGAAGGTAATGAGATCGAGTCATAGATTACTTTTGAGTTGCACATAACGCTATAAGACTACACATTTAGGTCGCGGATATTGGTAAATTATAAAACTCAATCATAACTTTTGACTTTTGACTTTTGACTTTTGACTTGCAAATACTCCTAATAGAATGGTCAAATTTTTGGTCAAGATACTTTACAATCAGCAATATAACTAAGGGAATAAAATAGGATTTAAAACCATTATTGGCTAAATCCAGCCTCAGCTAGGGGCCAGCCTATCAGTTCTCAGTTCTCAGTTCTCAGTACCACTTACTGAAACTGGAGACTTGAAATACTGAAGTTGATCTTTATTCACCCTATCCAATGGGAGGCTATTGACCTTAATTATTTGGTCAAATTAATCCCCTATGTGTAATACTAAAATAGTACAATTTGTAACATCTAACAAGAGAGTTAAATATGGCAAAAGACCTCACTAAATATCGCAACTTCGGCATCTTCGCCCACGTTGACGCGGGCAAAACTACCACAACAGAAAGAATCCTGAAACTAACTGGAAAAATCCATAAAATCGGTGAGGTCCACGAAGGTGCCGCGACAACAGACTTTATGGAACAGGAGCAAGAGCGAGGTATTACGATTCAGTCTGCCGCTACAAGTTGCTTCTGGAAAGATTGCCAATTAAATATTATTGATACCCCTGGCCACGTTGACTTTACAATCGAGGTATATCGTTCTCTCAAGGTACTTGATGGTGGTGTAGGTGTATTCTGTGGCTCTGGTGGTGTAGAACCCCAATCTGAAACAAACTGGCGCTATGCTAATGATTCTAAGGTTTCTCGGATTATCTATGTAAATAAGCTTGATCGAACAGGAGCTGATTTCTACAGAGTTGTCAAGCAAGTTGAAGATATACTCGCCGCCAAGCCATTAGTAATGGTATTACCAATTGGTATTGAAACTGAATTTGTGGGAGTTGTGGATCTACTCACCCGCAAGGCTTGGATCTGGGATGATTCTGGAGACCCAACCAAATATGAGCTTAAAGACGTTCCAGAGAATATGACTGATGATGTCGAGAAATATCGGGAAATGTTGATTGAAACTGCTATTGAGCAAGACGATGATGTAATGGAAAAATATCTGGAAGGAGAAGAGCCAGATATTGACACTCTCAAACGTTGTATTCGTAAGGGAACTAAGGATCTGGCTTTCTTCCCCACCTACTGTGGTTCATCTTTCAAAAATAAGGGCGTGCAGTTGGTACTTGATGCGGTTGTAGATTACTTGCCTAACCCCACTGAAATTAAACCACAACCAGAGATTGATCTAGAGGGTCACGAGACTGGTAAATTTGCCTATGTTGACCCAGAGAAACCTTTGCGTGCTTTGGCCTTCAAGATTATGGACGACAAATATGGTGCTTTGACCTTTACCCGCATCTATTCGGGTACGTTGTCCAAGGGTGACACAATATTGAATACTTTTACAGGCAAGACTGAAAGAGTTGGACGTTTGGTAGAAATGCACGCTGACTCCCGCGAAGAAATTGAATCTGCTCAAGCAGGGGACATTGTTGCTATTGTGGGGATGAAGAATGTACAAACTGGCCATACTCTCTGCGACCCCAAACAACCTGCTACTTTGGAACCGATGGTGTTCCCTGACCCGGTAATTTCTATTGCTGTGGCAGCTAAGGACAAAGGTTCTGTGGAAAAATTGGGCATGGCATTGAGTAAAATGGTTCAGGAAGACCCATCTTTCAGAGTTGAGACAGATGCTGAAAGTAATGAAACCATCATCAAGGGTATGGGTGAATTACATTTGGATATTAAGGTTGATATTCTGAAGCGGACTTATGGGGTAGATGTGGAAGTTGGTAAGCCACAGGTAGCTTATCGCGAATCTATTACTAAGCGCCTTGAAGATAGCTATACTCATAAAAAGCAATCTGGTGGTTCTGGTCAATTTGCTAAGATTGACTATGTGATAGAGCCTTCTGAAACAGGTGATGGCTTCCAGTTTGAGTCAAAGGTGACTGGTGGAAATGTGCCCAGAGAATTTTGGCCTGCTGTGCAAAAAGGCTTTGAGAGTAGCTTTGAAAAGGGTATGTTAGCTGGTTATCCTTGTGTGGATATGAAGTTCACATTGACGGATGGTAGTTATCACCCAGTTGACTCCTCGGCGATCGCTTTTGAAATTGCTGCGAGAGCTGCTTATCGTCAGTCTTTCTCTAAAGCTTCTCCTCAACTACTTGAGCCTATAATGAAGGTTGATGTATTTACTCCTGACGATCATGTTGGTGATGTTATTGGAGATATTAACCGTCGTCGGGGAATGATCAAGTCTCAAGATTCGACGGCAACTGGTGCTCGCATTAAGGCGGATGTGCCTTTGAGTGAGATGTTTGGTTATATTGGCGACTTGCGGACTATGACTTCTGGTAGAGGTCAGTTTTCTATGGAGTTTTCCCATTATGCACCTTGCCCGTCTAATGTAGCGGAAGTGGTAATTAAGGAAGCTAAAGAGCGTCAGGAAGCTAAGGCTAAATAAGCATTTAGCTTTCAACTATTAGCATTCAGCTATTTTTACACTAAAAGCTGAATGCTTAGGTTAATTTGAATAAATACAGGGCGGAGAATTTAAGTATTTTCAGCCCTGTATTTTTTTATTTTTGACAAAGAGAAATAGAGCAAGTTTCATAATAATGCTGAACTTCCCCTTTGATAAAACGGCACAATGTATGGTTTAGAAGAGATATGTTGAATTTTCCACCTACATTTACTGGGTACAATTTTGTAGGAATTCTTAAATTATCTAAATAAATCTAATGCTTTTTGTTGTGATTCAGTAAGTCGAAATATATGACTATATTTTAGCAGGCAGATATTCCCTATTAGTCTTTCCTCTGTGATTTTTCTAGTTATTTTTATGGGTTTCTAAGTATAGCATTACTTTTGGGAAATGGTATAACTCCTCTCGCATCTCGAATGCTCGCACCAATATCCTCATCCGCATATTCTAAATCTCCTTTTGGTATTACTTAATTAATTTAAAAATTCTATACTTGTAAAATATGCAAAACATAGCTACAGGAGTAAGTAGAAGTGTTAAAGATAAAGTGACAGTAGATAAGGTGATAAGCACAGCTCCTAGTTCAATTATTTCCAAAATAATCGAAGCAGTTATTTGAGTTTTATTTTTTTTGCTATGTTTTGCATAAGGTTTAGGTAAACGTTTCTGAGAATTGCTATTATTCATTTTTGTTATTTATTGAAACTACATTTATACCATAAGAGGTGGATACTACCCCAAGGCAAGGGGTGCAATAATTGAGCTATAAATCCCTGACAATAAAGTATTCAGTTGGAGGATAGCTTGGGGGGAACCCAAACCTTTTTTCAACTCGTTAAAATTATTAGTAATTTAAGTTTGGGGTAGGTACAAACTAACCCAAACAACCCAAGCCACTAAAAAAAGAATTAATTGAATTCACAAAACCTATGCCACGAGGAAAAAACAAGGGTGAGAAACCCCTTCAACGAGCAAAAATATTAATCGGATTTCTAATAGATTACAGCAAGACTAATTATGAGCGTGGCAAATTATTCACTGAATGGAGAGATATAGATAGCGATCGCCCTAAGTTATTTGTAGAAACAAATTTAAGAAAGCTTGCCGATCTATTAAATCAAGAAATATCATCTGATTTCAAAAAGGAAAATCTTCAGGACACTATAAGCAACCTAAAAGAATTTAAAATTTTGACAGAACATAGTACACGTAGTCAACAAAGAAAAGGTACTAGAGTTTTGACATTCGCTCTTTGGTTTTATGATAAAAAGCAAAAAAACCTAAAAGAATTAGAGTCCGTTTGGGAGGAACAGAAACGCCAAAAGCAAAACCAAACTAAAAACCCTAATTATAATAATCAAAAACAACAAATTGATATCAAAAATAGAGAATTAGACCCTATTCTGGAAAGAAATATTACAACTTATCTTTCTCAATCATTTAGAAAGGATAGATTTGCAGAATTAGATCAGGCAGGTGATTCAGGAAGAGATGAAGAACGTACTTATCTCCAAAGAGTATTTATCGATCTTTTTCTTAAACCGTGGGATAAAGTAACTACTGAAGTTAGGAAAATATTCACAGGTGAAGATGATTTATTCAGAGACAAAAATTATGTTCCAGCTATGGAATATTTCACAAAAGAAGAAAAAAAGTACAATAAGGTTGTAATTATTGGCGGTCCTGGTCAAGGTAAATCTACTTTAGGGCAACAACTAGCTCAAGTACATAGAGCGAAATATCTAAATACAGAATATGAATTTACCGAAAATATAAAAGTTAAACGCATTCCCTTTCGAGTAGTCTTAAAATATTTTGCTCAATGGTTATCAGATAGAGATAGAAATGAATCTTCTAGTTTAGAAAATTACCTAGCTACAGAAATGGGTAATATCACAAAGAGACTAGAAGAAATATCTGCTGCTACAGTACAAGATATTTTTGAACAGAAAGAATGCCTCTTAATTTTAGATGGATTAGATGAAATTTCAGATGCTCGTTTACAACAACAAATGCTTGAAGAAATTCATACTTTTTTATACTGGGCAGAAAATATAAAAGTTGATTTAAAAGTAGTAGTGACTTCTCGTCCTAATATGTATAAACAACAGTTCAATCCTGAAATATTTCCTCATTTGGAATTCTTGCCACTGGAAAAGGAACAGAGAACAGAATATGCTCAAAAATGGGTAAAAACTAGAGAAATTCTTGATGGAGAACAAACAAGAATAATTGATACACTCAAAGAATGTGAGGACGATGAGAGAATTTCTAGATTGTTAACAACTCCCTTGCAAGTAACTATTATTTTACTGATTATTAAAAATGGTGGCAGACCTCCAGGGGAAAGAGAAACTTTATTTGATGAATACTGGAGAACCATACTAAAGCGAGAAAAAAGTAAGGACAAAGACTTAATTAAGAGTGATGACCAAATTCTGCTTAATGTTCATTCTTACTTGGGTTATTTGTTACATTATCGTGCTGCTTCTAATAGTTCTGATAGTTCTAATATTAATGTTCAGTCTCTTTTACCAGAAGATGAATTTAGAGCAGCAATTAAGAAAGTATTACGAAAAAACGACGACTATTCACCCGATGAAGACATTAATAATAAAGTCCGGGAATTTGTGAAAGATGCTAAAGATAGATTGGTTTTGATTGTTGAACCACAACCAGGACTATTTGGTTTTGAACTTAGGTCTTTTCAAGAGTTTTTTGCTGCTGTCTATTTATTCAAAAATGGCGATCGATTTGAGAATTTGAGGGAAAAAATTGCAGCAATTGATTCAGAACATTGGCGATATGTTTCCTTATTTTTAGCTGGTAGAATTGTTAGAGAATTAGGAGAAGAATCTGAGAAAATTTTGAGAGAAGTTTGCCGTCCCCTAGACCGACCTGTAGAAGATAAAAATAATAATCAAAATCATTTTTTAAGACCTGGTGCTTGGTTTGCTTTAGAGGTAGTAGCTGATGGTTCTTTAAGTAAATCACAATATCGTAATATCCAATATGATTTAATTGATTATGGTTTAGAAGTTTTAGATACAGGACTTACACGCAAGCAAGTTTCTCAGCTAATTTATTATACAAAACAGCTATCTCAATCAGATAAAAATGATCTTTTACGGAGAATTTTAGAAAGTAAATTTAACGGTAAAAATTTTCCAGAGAGTTGTTGGGAAAATGCGTTGAATATTTATGGTGAATATTTTCCACAAGAAGATTTTCTCAAAGAAAAAGTAGATCAACTTTTTGAGACTGAAAAAAAGAACCTAATTTTATCTGCTTTCAACATTGCTTTATTAGATATATCTGACCCTCCATGGATAGCAAAACGTTTAGAAAATTATTGGTCATACTGGATAGAGAATAAAGATATAGTAGTTAAAAAATTTTTGTTTACAGGTAACGACAATGAACTATTAAAGTGCTGGTCACTTTCTAAAAGTCAAGCTCAAGAACTTGCAGAGGTAATGATTAAAAATTGGGAACTTTATTCACATTATTGTCATTTTGATTATTCAAAAGAATTAAACTGGGAATTTACACAACCTCAAACATTGGCAGACCAATTAATTTTATTGTTAAAAGTTTTGCAAATAATGCAAATAATAGATAAATATTATTTGCATTTAGATCTTGAAGTCGATGCTCTTTATGGTTTACCCGATAAATTTGATATATTAATCGAACCAATTAATACTTCATACACTTCAGATATTCCTAGTGACACAATAGATAGCGTTGCTCAACTATTAGAAAATAATGATTTGATTTTACCACTCAAGCTAACCCTTTGGATGTTTTTTTGGTCGTTTAATCAACCAGAGAAAAAAAATATAGAGTTATTTGGGAATTTTCTCAACGATAATCCAACTTTACCAGACTATTTTGATGAATTATTGTCTATTTCAGGTCTAAAATATTCTTGGCCTCTATTAACCTTAGCAATCGAAGCAAAGACTAATCAACAAGGTACATTCGCCAATTCTTTAGATTATTTGGATGCCTCTACTCAAATATCTATTGCTAAAGAAATAGAGAAAGGAATTAGAGAATTTTTAGATAAAGCTGATGATCAAGACAAACAACGATTTGTTATTGCCTTACAAACATCAATAGGATTAGATGAGTTTTTTCCTCAACTAAAACTAATTTATACTGCTAGAAAAATAGGAGTTAAACTGGATGAATTAGTAGGAACATATCTCACATTAGGCTCAATGTATTCAGGACTAGAATATGCTCCAGAGCAACTAATAAAAATGCTAACTACTATTAAACAAGCAATACAAAACAGAAAAAAGCTATATGACTATTTCGGGATCAAATATGTATTTGAAGGTATTTGGTCATCTTCTTTAGAAGTTATAGACTATGGACGTCAAATTCTTGAATTATTTCTTGAGAAGTATTCTGAATCTTACTCTTTTCCTCCTGCTGGTTTAGGGATAGCTTTATTCCTAAAGCTGCTTGAATATGATCCTAGCATTTTAGATTTAGCACCTAATTTGTTTACTAAATTGTCACTAGATAAACTAATCACAGTAGACATATATCAACCACTAGATAATCCAATGAAAGGACGCATAGTAGAGATATATGAATTTTTTATTCGACCTGATGAAGAATATATTTCTCGATTTACATCATTGCTGACTCATAGCAATAAATTAGTTCGTGCTGGTAGTACATTGATTTTCAATGTAATAAGAGATTCACCTTATTTTTCAAGGGAAAAAGAAAGAAAATTGTTTTCAGATATTCCTATAGATTTCAGTTTAGGAATAGAGTTTATTTACGAAGAAGATACGAAAAATCGTTTAGTTGGTATAAAACTTCTATCTTTGTCAGATTATCGTATTGAAGAGAAGCAATATCAAAATTTGATTTGGAATAATTTACAAAACCCAAAAACAGAAGCAGAAGAAGAAGCTTGGAATAAGTTTCTCAAGGAAATTCCAATAGATTCAGAAAAGCATTTGATGTGGCGTACATTACTAGAAGAGATTTTGAGAAAACCTGCTGTTTATAGTAGTTTAGTATTAAGAATAGCAATGGAACGATACCTTGAAATTGTTGGTAATAGTTAAGCTTATTAACCAATACTATTATTCATTCTTTAATCTAACTTGTAACTGCTAAAAATTTAATAACTTATATCATTTCTCAAAAATAATCCTATACTTAATACTGCTATTATATATATGTAATAAAATTAGTTATTTATATATGCAATACTGCTGTTGAAGCTAAGAAAGAAAATCTCAATTTAGGATTAGGTCAATGTATAGCAGAAATGATAGCTGCTAGAATATTTAACCAAAAAGAAGGCAACAATATCAGCACAATTTATGGAGCCATTACATCAGGAAATAACTGGCGATTCTTGAAATTAGAAGGGGAAAATATTATTATAGATTTAACCGAATATTACCTGAATCAAATTAATCTAATTATGGGAATATTAACAGCTAGTATAATTTCTTAAATTGGAGACCAAACCCCTATAGTTTTTTCATAAATCATTTACGATTTCTATAGATAACTAAATTTTTTTTCCTTCTTCCTTCATAAAATGACTAAAACTTCTATCAAACCTGCTCTAATAACTAAAGTAATACCCGACTCGATCGCTGCCGAAATTGGTTTTGAACCTGGAGATACGATCGCCTCTATCAATGGACAAAAACCACGAGACCTGATCGACTATCAATATATTTGCGCTGACGAATACCTAGAAATAGAAGTCATCGACGCTAAAGGTAAAACCCACAATATTGAAATAGAAAAAGACTACGACGAAGACCTGGGGTTAGAATTTTCTAGTGCCCTTTTTGATGGTCTAATTCAATGTAACAACCGTTGTCCGTTTTGCTTCATCGATCAACAACCACCAGGTAAACGAGACACTCTATATTTAAAAGATGATGACTATCGTCTTAGTTTCCTCTACGGTTCCTACCTAACTCTGACTAACCTCACACAACGGGAATGGGAAAGAATTGAACAAATGCGACTTTCGCCTCTCTATGTTTCTGTTCATGCTACCGAACCGGAATTACGATCGCGCCTCTTGAAAAACTCCCGCGCTGGTAAAATACTCGAACAAATTCACTGGTTTCAAGAGCGACGACTGCAAATACACGCTCAAGTTGTAGTTTGCCCAGGAATTAATGATGGCATTCATCTGGAACGTACATTATTAGATTTGGCAAAATTTCATACTGGGGAAATACCTGCAGTAGCATCCGTAGCAGTTGTACCAGCGGGGTTGACTCGTTTTCGCCCTACAGAAGATGAACTAATACCCGTCACTACGGCAAAAGCAGAAGAAGTCATAGACCAAGTACAGGAAATTCAGACCAAACTCAGACAAAAATCTGGGACTAATTGTATCTGGTTAGCTGACGAATGGTTTTTAATTGGCCGTCGAGAATTGCCCCCTGCTTCAGAATATGAAGATTATCCTCAAATTGGCAATGGTGTTGGTTCAATCCGTCAGTTCATATCACAATTTGAAACTTATGTCAAAGAAATTTTAGAACAAGACATTTGCTTAAGCACCCAAAGAAAATTAACTTGGGTAGTAGGGAATGCAGTTGAGAAAGCATTTGTAGCGATCGCCAATCAACTAAATCAAATTGAAGGATTGGAAGTAAATATGGTAGCCTTATCTAGCAATTATTGGGGACAAGAGATCACTGTAACTGGACTATTAACAGGCCAAGACTTGTTAGAAGGCTTGCAGGGACGAGACTTAGGAGAAGGAATTTTGTTACCTTCGGTAATGCTCAAACAAGGGGATAATCTATTTTTAGATGATATGACCCTTGAAGAGTTAGCAGCCCAACTCAAGACAAATATTTGGCCAGTTGCCGGAGTAGAAGAACTAATATTAGCTGCTATCGGCGATCGCTGAGTTAACAAACAAGAAGTTAAGGTTATAGGAAAATCCCTAATTTTTCACTAATTAACTAATTAATTTAACTTTTCACCTTTGATTTTAGTAAAGCAATAAACCCATTAGTTTAAAATATCTGTTGGACTTGGAGACTAATAAAAAAATCCATGAGTGTTTTTCGTAATATTGTAGTAGTAGGAGTGATTGGAGCAGTTATTTCAAATGCAGGCCAGGGGTCTTCAGCCCCACTACCTATGCATTCCCAAAGTAATACTCCTGAAAATTCGATTTTAGACCCAGGAGAGGTCAAAGAAAAATCTGTTGAAGTGAAAGAAACTCAAGGAGTAAAGTCAGATATTAACTCTTTGGAGAAAGTTACTCAACTGAGACCTCAAGGTAGTTTATTAGAAAAGTTAAAGTTAAATTCTTTTGGTACAAAAGTACCATCAAACAGAAACTCAGAAGTGAATATCAATAAACAACTACCTGAGTCAAAAGCTAATAAAGAGATAATTTCCGCATTAAAAAAACTCGAAAATATATATAAAAATACAGGTAGTTTATTAGTAGAATTAAAATCTCATAGAAAAGAAGAAAATATTTCTCCTTCAGATTTACAATTTAAACAAAGTATTAATCCTAGTTTTGCAGCTAACAAGAATCAAAAATTTAGAACAGAGTCAAAAATTTTATCAGAATTAGGCAAATCTGATGGCAGTTTATTAGACTTACTAGAGTCGAAATCGGAAAATTCTCAGGTAGAAACAGAAATTAATCCACCAGTAGAAACTAGCTTTAAACAATCAATTATTCTGGGGGATAAAGATAGTCAAAAATTCAATCCCGATTCAAAAAAATTAGCAGACCTCAGCAACAAATCTAATTCTAGTTTATTAAATTTGCTAGAGTCAAAGTCGGAAAATTCTCAGGTAGAAACTAAAATTAATCCACCAATAGAAACTAGCTTTAAACAATCAATTATTCTGGGGGATAAAGATAGTGAAAAATTCAATCCCGATTCAAAAAAATTAGCAGATCTCAGCAATAAATCTAATTCTAGTTTATTAAATTTGCTAGAGTCGAAATCGGAAAATTCTCAGATAGAAACTCAAATTAATCCACCAGTAGAAACTAGCTTTAAACAATCAATTATTCTGGGGGATAAAGATAGTGAAAAATTCAATCCCGATTCAAAAAAATTAGCAGATCTCAGCAATAAATCTAATTCTAGTTTATTAAATTTGCTAGAGTCGAAATCGGAAAATTCTCAGATAGAAACTCAAATTAATCCACCAGTAGAAACTAGCTTTAAACAATCAATTATTCTGGGGGATAAAGATAGTGAAAAATTCAATCCCGATTCAAAAAAATTAGCAGATCTCAGCAATAAATCTAATTCTAGTTTATTAAATTTGCTAGAGTCGAAATCGGAAAATTCTCAGATAGAAACTCAAATTAATCCACCAGTAGAAACTAGCTTTAAACAATCAATTATTCTGGGGGATAAAGATAGTGAAAAATTCAATTCCGACTCGAAAAAATTAGCAGACATCGGCAAATCTAATTCTAGTTTATTAAATTTGCTAGAGTCGAAATCGGAAACAGAAAATCATCAAATTGAAACAGCAAAAATCCAGACAAACTTAAAGTCATCAACACCAGAAAATCAGAATCAAAAAAACGAAAGAAATCCAATCCTAGGAAACTCTTACCAAGTAATGACCAGTATCAATCGTGCCCCGACGATGGCAACAATTAATGATTTATCTCAGATTGAAACCCAGGCATCCGTATTAAATAATCCGCAAAAACGTAACAATTATCCAATTAGATTACCAGGGAGAACCAATCAAAGCATAGTATCAACTATTCAGCGTCCACCTACTTTTGGTAATACTTCAAAACAGCAAAATTCTGTTCAAATAATGACAGGTCTCAATCCAACTTCAACTATGAATACTGTTCCTAATTTAGCCAGGGTTGAGAATCAAAAACATTCATCAAATAATAGTAGCTTAATTATTGCTCAACAAAATAGTGAAAGTTTTCCTCCACCAGTGCCAAATGGAACCTTACAAACAAATCCTCCACCTCAAATTGAACCAAATTCTAACCCACTAAACTTTCCCATTTCTCCTGATGAAGTGCAGATAAAAGAAACAATACCAATTACTTTAGAGCAAGCTATTGATTTAGCCCGACGTAATAACCCAGAAATCCAAGTTTCTCAACTAGAAGTTGAGAGAACTAAAGCGAGTCTGCGAGAAGCTCAAGCTGCTTTGTGGCCTAGCCTTACTTTTGACTCAACTATACAACGTACAGAAAGTGCTATTGGTGATTTGCAAGGAAAAGCTAATCAACGGCGAGCTGAATCACTAGGACAGGAAGTCCAAGACACTGACATTCAAAATTTCCCTACCACAACTTTTGATAATATATTTCAATTTGATTATGACCTTGGTCTTGGTAAAGCTCGTTCTTCCAGGATTGGAGTTGCTAGAGAACAAATGCGTCTACAGGAGTTAGAACTAGAGAGGGTTTCAGAACAATTGCGCTTGGATGTATCTGATGATTACTATAATTTACAACAAGCAGATGGACGAGTCAGAATTGGAGAAGCTGCTGTTAAAAATGCTCGTAAAAGTTTGGAAGATGCAGAAGCTTTAGAAAGAGCAGGAGTAGGAACTAGATTTGATGTGTTGCAAGCTCAGGTAACATTATCCAATGAACAACAAAACCTGACAAATGCACTTCGAGACCAACGTACTTCCCAACGTCGTTTAGCAGAAAGATTAAGTGCCAATGAGTTGATCAATTTGACGGCTGCCGATCCAATTGAGCCAGCAGGATCTTGGCTTCTATCTTTGGATGAAACAATTGTGGCAGCTTTTCAGAATCGAGCCGAATTAGAACAGCAGTTGGTGCAAAGAGACTTAAGTGATGAGCAGCGAAAATTAGCTCTCTCTGCAGTCAGACCAAACTTGAACTTTTTTGCTACTTACAATGTCCTTGCATTAACTACTGAGAACCAGGATTTTCGAGCAGCTAGGGGTTGGGCTGATGGTAGTACAATAGGATTAAGGTTTAGATGGAATTTCTTTGATGGTGGTGCAGCAAGGGCTGCTGCCAGACAAAGTATAATAGATGGACAGATTGCAGAAACTAGGTTTGAGCAAGTTAGAAATCAGATTCGTCGGGAAGTGGAGGAATCTTTCTTTGGTTTGGAAGCTAGCTTTGAAAATATTTCTACTGCTGAGTTGGGTGTGGAACAGGCTAAGGAAGCTTTACGTTTGGCGAGATTACGATTTCAAGCTGGTGTGGGAACTCAGTTAGAAGTTATTCAACAGGAAACAGATTTGACTAGAGCTGAGGATAATTTGTTAACTGCAATTATTGACTATAATCGCTCTTTGTCAGAACTACAACGATCTGTTAGTAATCTTCCTGGTGAGAACTTGTCAGCTGCTCCTTAGAGGGCAGGGCTGTTTCATTCGTCAAATAAATAATTGATTATTTATGAGAATTGGGGACATCATTACCGGAATTTGGGGAAAAGTTAGGAAAAACGGAGGATTTTTCGGGTTGGAGGCAGGGAAAAGCTCCCTGCATAATCTTGGTCAAATCAACGGAATTTATGAAAAATCACAGATTATCCTCAAAATAATTTTGAGATAAATTTGGGGATAATCTTGGGGTTTAGGGTGGGAAATTCTCCCCTGCTCCCCTGCTCCGCTGATCCCTGCTCCCCCGCTCCCTCACTCCCCCACTACACTAATATTTTTCCTATAGTTTAAGGTTGTGTAAACCAGGGCAGTAAGTTAAAGTCCTTAATATTAGTTAATATTTTATTACAATAAATTAATAATTCATCATGGCCAACATTAAGTTTGAAAACGAAAATCAGGAAGTAATTGCTGCTGATGGAGCCAACTTAAGGCTCAAAGCTCTAGAAAATCGTATTGACCTTTATACCTTTACAGCCAAAATGATGAATTGTGGTGGCTATGGACAATGTGGTACCTGTGTAGTAGAAATTGTTGAAGGTATAGAAAATCTTTCACCCCGTACTCCCGTGGAAGAAAAAAAGTTGAAAAAGAGGTCCCCCAATTGTAGATTAGCTTGTCAGACCCTAGTTAATGGTCCTGTGGTTGTCAAAACAAAACCAAAACGCAAATAATGATATTCTTGTTTTGTGGTATTTAAACTCAAGGTGGGTAATCATGGAAGTTAATAATTTAGGGTTTGTAGCAACCATTTTGTTCATATTTGTGCCAGCTGTTTTTTTAATCATTTTGTATATTCAAACTGGCAACAACGAAAGCTAAAAATTTAGCATTTCCCAAAAAAAGTAGGAGCGGAATTTTTATGTTACGCTCCTACTTTTATCAGTTATCAGTACCTCTAAATGAAATCACAGGCTTGAAATACTGAAGTTTATTTTTTTACGCCTTAAAAGGGGCAGAAGACCTAATTTTTGGGTCAGAAATGACTTTTAACTTTTGACTTGTGGGTAGCGCTCTTTAGCGGACCAACAATACAGGACAATTCGCATAAACCCGTACATAATCTGATAAAGAACTTCCTAATAGTCTATCGAGGTCTACAAGACTCTTAGCACTTGATGGACGGCGATCGGGAGAACCCAATATTAATAGATCCGCATTCAATTCCTGGGAAATTTTACAAATTTCTGGCCCAGGTTTACCACTGCCACTCACACAGCGATATTTTTGAATACCCTTTGTTTTCGCTTCTTTTAAAGCTTCAGCTATAACTGGATCTTTTTCGGCATCAGCAGTATAATCTTGACTTGATTTTCCACTGACATCCTTCTTCAAATGACTCAAAATTAATTCTCCCCCAGGAATTTGATTCACTAAGGAAATACTCATGTTTAGAGAATTTTTCCCTTCTTTTGATGGGTCTAGGGCGACCATTACACGCCTGATTTTTTTGACATAGACATCATCTTTTACCAGTAGCATCGGATGGGAAGTTAACTGGAAAACATATTGACTAACGGAATTTTCCAGAATGGCTTGCAATTTACCCAATCCTCGAGAACCCATAATAATGAGTTCAGATTCTTCTTCATCAGCCACTTGACAAACAATATCTTTAGGGTCTCCTTGCTTAAGTCGAGGATTAACTTTTTTTGGATCTACCTTTAAAGACTCCACGGCCTCTGCCAGAATTTTCCCACCTGTTTCTAACTTCGCGGACATACCTTCTGCACTTGCTTGAGGGGGTACAACGTGCAATACAGTCACAGATGCTGCTTGAAAATAGGGAATCTCCATCAACATATTGAGCATCTGTTCACATAGTCCCCGACCAGCAACTGCTACCAAAATTTTGTTTATCATATCTTAAAGTTAAGCGAATCAGATAATAATAGTCTTGTAAACTAGCATAAATCCCTAATGGCAATGGTAAGTTTTAGAAATGTAGAGTTTTAGAAATTTTTGTAAAGTGGCCTCATCAGAACAATCTCAACCTCAGTTACCTACAAGTGCAATTGAAAGTCAATCTATTCAAAAACCGGAAGTCTGGTTTGAATATGTAGTTAGGGTTCATCCCCATCATACAGACTATGCTGGTATTGTTTGGCATGGAACTTATATTTCCTGGATGGAGGAGGCGCGAGTCGAAAGTTTGCGTTCTATTGGTATTGAATTTGCTGAGTTGGTTAATCTTGGTTGTGATTTACCGGTAGTCGAACTTTCGGCACGTTACCATAAACCTGTAAAGTTGGGTATGGTAGTTATGGTCAAGAGCCGTATGGTAAATATTCAAGGGGTAAAGTTGGATTGGGATTACCAAATTCAATCTTTGGATGGTAAAGAATTATATGTTACTGCAAAAGTTACATTAGTAACTGTTGACAAAGAGAAAGGGAAAATTATGCGTCGTTTACCTCCACCTATAGAAGCAATTTTGACAAAGCTTTCGACATAATTTTTGTTATTAACTATTAGACATCTCCAAAAATAAAAAATAGAATCAATTCTTATCCATATAATGATCAATTACTCCCCCCTGTTCCCTCTTTTCTGGAGATGTCTAATATTTATGATTATTATTCATCTAGAAAGATACTTTTATTGAACTATAATTCCCAGACAAATTGCCTGGGAAATAATGGCAGGTGTAATCTAAACTAAAACAGCAGAAACAAGCTCATTTGCTATATCAAAATTAGCTGTGACATTCTGTACATCATCCAGGTCATCAAGAGCATTCATTAACTTGAGGAGCGATCGCGCTTGATCTGGATCGCTCACCTCAACAGTATTACTAGAAATCCACCGAAACTCTACCTCATCGACATCAAAACCTTTTTTTCGTAATACCTGAGTGAGATTTTCCAAATTAGTAGTTTCAGTAAATACCTCTGCACCGTGAAAATCATCTTCCGAAATCATTTCATAATATTCTGCTTCCCCTTCCACAGATGCTTCCAATAATTCATCTTCATCAACAGACCCCTTAATAGTCACCACACCCTTGTGGTCAAACATCCAACTGACACAACCAGTCTCACCTAAATTACCCGAATTTTTAGTAAACGCACTTCTCAGGTCTGCCGCTGTGCGGTTACGATTATCTGTTAGTGCTTCAATTAGAATCGCTATACCTCCGGCACCATAACCCTCATAACGAATCTCCTCCAGTTGACTTCCATCATTTAACTGCCCTGAACCTTTAGCGATCGCCCGTTCAATATTATCATTAGGAATACCTGCTTCTTTTGCCTTATCTATAGCCGTGCGTAACTGAAAATTACCAGCGGGGTCAGCACCACTACGAGCAGCAACAATAATTTGCCGAGATACTTTAGCGAAAACTTTGCCTTTAACAGCATCAACTCTTGCTTTTTGGCGTTTAATATTTGCCCACTTACTATGTCCTGCCATAAAATCAAATTAAAAAATACATCCTCACTTCAGCAATTCTGATAACTATTCACAGGCAAAAAAACCTATTAAATAGTTACTAAATTGTTATACAGTAATATATTACTGCTTTTGATTGTGTGCTTTGAAATCAACCCCCTAACAGGTTGATAACTGATAAAATACCACTCAAAACTTATTACACTTTTTTTCAATTGGGTTGGGGTTTAAACAAACCTGACAGTAGTTTCTTTATTCTCTAGATGAGAAGTATCCCCATCTAATTCCATTACCCATTGTTCTTCTTTACCGACAATTTTCACTAAACAACAAAGAGAAGCCTTAACTCCATTCTCAGCAATTTCACCAACTAATCCCGCAGCAGTACCAATAACTGAAGCACCATGTCCTATCAATAAAATATTTTCTGTGGGAAACTGTGCCACCAAACGCTGAGAAACTTCTCCACTTCTCTTCATACAAGCTTTCCAGGTTTCTGGATATTGAGGAGTACCTGCATTGTAAGAAAGATCGATTCTACTATAAGTTTTGGCCATAGTTTCTAGACATAGAGTTTCTGGCATAGCAGGCATCCATTCTGGATTCAACCATTCACACAAACCCCAATCTAATTTAATGGGTAAATTAAGAACTTCTGCTACTTCATTGGCAGTTTGTACAGTTCGCAGAAAGGGAGAGGCAAAAATCTGGGTGATATTTTCCCCGATTAAACGCTTTGCTAGTTGTTGTGCTTGAAAGATTCCATCGTCTGAAAGATGGGGATCGTATGGTCTTTCCGCAGTATTAAACCATTCAGGATTAACAAAGTCGATGCGGTTTCCGTGCCTTGCGATCCATATTGTTTGTTGGGACATAAATTCATCTGTTGCAGATTGCCACCTTAATATATAGCAATTAGGACATCCTAGAGAAGTGAATTCCCAAAAAATGGCCATAAAATATGCTATCCCTTTACCAAAAATTTATTAAACTACTGATTATCTTTACCAAATCTTTATATAAAATCATGATAATAGCTGCTAGTATATGAAGTATAGATAAATAAAAAAATTAAGTCTTCACCGAATATATTTAATTATTTATTGTATTGTTTTGTGTGTTGTAATTTAGCTCAGGCTTCCTCTAGAAGAGGGAGGCTGTTTTTTTTTGCTATGATTATTATGATTTGGCGAATTTGCTGTACCTTTACCGAAACTTCATCAAACTACTGACTATCTTTACCAAATCTTTATATAAAATTACGGAAATCGCTGTTAGTATATAAGGTATAGATAAATAAAAAAATTAAGTCTTCACAGAATATATTTAATTATTTATTGTATTGGTTTGTGTGTTGTAATTTAGCTAAGGCTTCCTCTCAAAGAGGGGAGCTGTTTTTTTTTGCTATGACTATGATTTATGATGTAGCAAATTTGTTGGTGGAGATTACTGATTTAATATATAGCAATTAGGACATCTCAGAGACCTAAATTATGATCCAAATGGCCACAAATACCCTGTACGTTTACCAAAACTTCATCAAATTACTGACTATCTTTACCAAATATTCATATAAAATTACGGAAATCGCTGTTAGTATATAAGGTATAGATAAATAAAAAAATTAAGTCTTCACGGAATATATTTAATTATTTATTGTATTGGTTTGTGTGTTGTAATTTAGCTTAGGCTTCCTCTAGAAGAGGGGGCTATTTTTTTTGGTCTCTGGCTATTATGGTTTAACGAATTTGCTGTGGCTTTACCAAAAATTCATCAAACTACTGACTATCTTTACCAAATCTTTATATAAAATTACGGAAATCGCTGTTAGTATATAAGGTATAGATAAATAAAAAAAT
>NZ_JBNHER010000036.1:33392-59754 GCF_050015975.1 Dapis purpurea BLCC-M126
TTGTGTGTTGTAATTTAGCTTAGGCTTCCTCTAGAAGAGGGGGCTATTTTTTTTGCTCTCTGGCTATTATGGTTTGACAAATTTACTGTAAATTTACCAAAACTCGATCAAATTACTGACTACCTTTACCAAATCTTGATATAAATTTACGGAAATACTTATGGATATTACGTATTTATTTCATAGATCGATAAAAAATTAAGTCTTCAGGCAGTTTATTTAATTATTTATCGTATTGGTTTGTGTGTTGTAATTTAGTTCATGCTTCCTCTAGAAGAGGGGGATTTTTTTCTGGCATGACTATAATCTAGCGAATCGGAAATCCTCCCTGAAAAAGGTAGTTTTTTCAATCGTTTTAACTATTTCACCTTTTGTTACCCTCATAATTTAAAGATATTAGCGATCGCCCAATTTAGTATAATCTATTGGTTGGTGGTGATTATCTAAAATGTCAAAAATTTTGTCTGAACAATTGACAATCTCAATTGTTTATGATAACTGGAAATCCACGCTAGCCCATCAAGGCGAACGATACTCATGGATAAATTCTTTAAAAAAAAATATCTCATTATAAAATTTACCCTGGTTGTTTTCGGAATTGTTCTTCTTGTGACAAGTTCTATCAAAATAGTATATTCTGCAAATTCTTTTTCCTACGAACAAACAGAAAATATTGCTCAAGTTAGAAATATAGAAAAATTAAAGAGTGCTAACCCTTCAGATTCACAATCAACTGAAAATAGCCAAGAATATGATGTTATCAAGCTACAAACTAAATTAAAGCAAAAAGGTTACTATCTTGGAGCTATAGATGGAGTTTACGGTGAAGAAACAGGGGCAGCAGTTTATAATTTTCAGATTAGTTTAGGATTGACAGCAACAGGAATAGTCGATCCGGAAACCTGGGCTTTTATTAAAGGGAATACTGATAGTTTTCCTCAAGATTCTTTTTCAGGAAATTTACTCTCACCAGACATACAAAAAATTATTGATCGAGGTAAGTTAATTGTTGCTATGACAGAGTATGATAATTCACCTTTTTTTGTGAAAAATGACAGGGGTGAATTGGAAGGATTAGATATGAAAATTGCCCAAGGTTTAGCTCAAGGTTTGGGGGTTGAAGTTCAACTAAATCGTAGTGCTAAAACTTTTAATGAAGCAGTTAAAATTGTCGCTCAAGGTCAAGCAGATTTAGCTATTTCCAAACTTAGTCAAACTCTGAATAGAGCCACAAAAATTTCTTTTTCTCATCCTTATGTTACCATGCGTCAGGGGCTATTACTTAACCGAATACAATTAACTAAAGCTGCCAAAAATAAAGATACAGTAGAATTTTTGAGAGACTTTGAAGGAAAGATAGGAGTAATTAATGGTTCCTCTTATGAAGGATTTGCCAAACAAAAATTTCCCAAAGCTACAATTGTTACTTATGGGAGTTGGGAAGATGTTATTAAAGGTGCAATTAAAGGAGATATATTAGCAGCTTATCGAGATGAGTTAGAAGTAAAAAAAATTGTTGTCAATCAACCAGATGTGGCTTTAAAATTTCAAACTGTTGCCCTTACAGATACTCAAGATCCTATAGCGATCGCTTTACCATGGTCTAGCAATCACCTGTTAGAATTTGTCAATTTATACCTAAAAATTACCAATACTAATTATACGGTTAAGGGTTTGTTGAGTGAATATTCTGAGTTATTAGAAAAATCTAGTTTGGATAAATTCAAATAAAAACTTTTATCATTTTTGTTATGATCAAAAAAAAAGGATTCAATGGATTTAATTTTTATTCATTAATCAAGATATTGCGTAATCCATGGTCTATTGTTCCAGGGATTTTACTGGGATTATATTTAGGAATTTTTCAAAAGGATATTAGCCTTATTTTAACTCCTTATGGAAATCTCTATCTTGAGTTGTTGAAAATGTGTGTTTTACCATTGTTGTTTTCAGCAATAACTATGAGTGTAGGTAGACTCATAAGTAGTAATGAGGCTAGTGAATATGTCAAACGTATTTTAATTGTATTTTCAATTGGATTAGTTGGCGTAAGTACAATTGGAGCGCTGGTTACAGTATTTACCAATCCGGGAGGAAATTTAGATGATTCAAGTCTAACAGCTTTGGGTGTAATTGTTAACAAGTCTGAATTAGATTTAGAGATATCTCTTAATGGTGATATTATTCAAGATGTCGTCGATCAACAAACAACTTTAATATCTTTTTTATTTAATTTAGTACCTGAAAATATTTTTGCATCTTTAAGTGAAGGTAATGCTCTAGAGACCCTTTTTTTTGCCATTGTTTTTGGTGTAGCAATGGGGTATCTAAAAGAATCTTATAAAGAGGATGTATTTAATATTTTGGAAATGGTATTTAAAACATCTAAAAAGTTAATTGATTGGATAATTTTATTCTTACCCATAGGTTTGTGTTGTCTTTTGGCTAGCCAAATTGCTACGACAGGTTTCGGCATTTTAGCTGCGATGAAAAATTTTGTAATTATTTCAATTTTAACCTTTTTTATTATTTATATAGTTAGTACAGTTGTTGTTTGGCAAAAAGCGGGTTGTTCTTTATGGAAAGTTTTGATGAGTTTAAAAGAACCCACAATTTTAGCTTTGGCAACTCGAAGTAGTTTTACTTGCCTACCTTCTTCTATTTCTGCTTTAACTGAGTCCCTAAAATTCGACAGACAAACAGTTAATTTAGTGATTCCTCTGGCAATTACAGTTTGTCGATTTGGTCCGGTTGCTTATTTTGCAACTACTTCTGTTTTTGTTGTTCAACTTTATAATAATCAATTAAATTTATCGAGTTCCATAATTATTATTATCGCTTCGATTTTAGCTGGTATGGCAACAGCAGGAGCAACAGGAATTTTAACTTTAACCCTGCTGGATTTAGTATTGCAACCTTTGGGTTTGCCACTAGAAGCAATACTGGTACTGTTGATTGCCATTGATCCAATTATCGATCCCTTCAGAACTTTGGGAATTGTTCACACCGGAATTGCGGCTACAGCAGCGATCGCCGATTATAAGCAATCACCAAAATTTACCTCTGAACCTCAAACATTAGAAATCTAAAAAAGAGGGAGGAGTCAGGAGTCGTAGGGGCGATTCGCGAATCGCCTGTACAGGAGTCAGGAGAAATGGGAATAATAGAGGAGGTAGTAGGAAGAATAGTCCCTTAATTTTTCTACTATAGTCAACCTTTAATATAGAATCCGGTTAAATACTTATCGTATCGCTCTAGGAGTCAGGAGTCAGGAGTCAGGAGTCAGGAGAAAGAAAAGATTTAGAACTCAGGAGTCAACCCACCCCTAACCCAACCCACCCCCGCCCCTCCCAGGAGGGGAGTCAGGAGAAAGAAAAGATTTAGAGCATGAATTTTTAAATTCGCCCACGCTAGAAAATCTGTATTAAGAGAAAGTAATTTTGCGATTACTGTATAACCGGATTTTATATAATGCTAACTTTTTGAACATTTTGGAGTTAAAAGCTTGCACTTTTTACAGACCTAAAAAGGTTAATAACTTTACCTATTAATGCTTTTATATTTTAACCAGCAAAACCTATTTAGGTATAATAATAGGAATTTTTTGATTACCAAATGCTAAATCTAAGGTCAGATTTGCCAGAATATCAAGGGGATCGATATCAACTAGGGCATTGCATTTAAGTTTCTTTAACACCACTGATATCTCTGTACAACCAGCAATCACTAATTCTGCTCCTTGCTCCTCTAACCATGTCATAGCATTATCTAAAATTGAAATTGGTTCTGGTAAGATTTCGATTCCTGTTGCTTTAATTCCCCAAACGGGATTGTAAATTGCATCCATAACATCCTGTTGTAGTTGTGAGTCTAATTGTGGTGCAATCACAGTTAACCCTAAAGCACTTAAACTATTGTGATACAGTTTTGCTTGTAATGTTCCTGTTGTTGCTAAAACACCAACACGATGAAACTCAGGATAACGACTTTTAATAAATGTTGCCGTCGCATTCATCAGATGAATCCAGGGAATATCTAATTGAGGTTGTACCGTTTGATAAAATCCATGAGCTGTATTACAGGTAATCACCAAAAAATTGGCTCCTGCCATTTGTAACATCTTTCCGTATTTAACTAACCAAGGAGTACAGTCTGGCAGTTTTCCCAATAAGCTTTGGGTACGATCGGGAATATCAGTAGCATTAATTAAAATCCAAACAGGATAGTCGCGATCGCTAACAGCACCTCGCTCTGCATTAAAAGCAATTAACCGACGTTCAAATTCAATATGTGCTAGGGGACCTACTCCTCCGATAATTCCTGGAATTGCTTGTTGCCGAATCCCTTGTTTCATAATTAAGATGTTAACTCAAGAACAACCTAAACTCTGGCGAGTGTCTACTCCTGTAATGGAATTCTTTCCTGAAGCTGTTTTACAGATTAATTTTATTTGATAGCGATCTACCAATGCTCCAGAAAAATCTGCTCCTGTCACATCTGCTTTACGAAAGGTACTACTCATCAACATTGCATCTGTAAAAATAGCATTAGTTAAGTCGGTTTCATCAAAGCTAACTCTATCTGCGAAAGTCCCAGAAAAATCTGCTTCTCTTAAGTTAGCTCTCAAAAAATCTCCTTTAGTAAGAATTGTGTTTTGCAAATTTGCACCTTGGAAATTAGCATTCCACATTGTTGCACCAGCAAAGGAGGTACCCTGTAAATCTTTGTTGGCAAAATCTCGATTGTTTAAGTCTGTGAGAGTATAGTTAACATTATTTTCTTCTGCTTGAGTTGGATAGATGTTCATCACCCAAAAACCTGCAACTGTCAAAATTAAGACAAGTATTGAAATTGCTTTTTTGACCATTAGAATAACTACTCCCAAAATTGAATATAAGCAAATTATAACTTACGCACGCACAAAGTATTTCTGTCATTAAGAGTGATAATGAAGTCATCTCAAGCTAATACTTTCTTGCTATATGCTTAAGTCCTATAAATGATAAATATATCAAATAAAAGGAGCTTTTTCCACTATAACTGGGGTGAAAATAGATCTGATTTACACATGATAAATTTAGGCATTTCATACCTAGAAATTAATAACACCAAATTTTTTAATAGTAATGGTGTGGCACACCTAAAATGGTGACTAGGCGGGGGTAGTATAAATTCTCATGCTTGCCCTAAAATTTATATAAACCCGCCCTAATCCACACTTATTGAGATGTGTCTGTCCACTACTTTAATTTTTGGAAAAAATTATCTCAAGGCAACACAGTTTAGTGGAAGAAAATCAGAATACTAGAAGTAAAACTTAAAACACAGACACTCAGTATTATTAATTGATCGTCAGAGCTAATTTATCAAGACGAGATCAAGAAAGCCTGGTTTTGTAATTTTGTTCCCTAGCGACAACCAATACTTAAAAAAATCTGACTAGCAATAGCCAGGTTTTGATCGCCATCATTCTCTGAGTAAATGTTTAGACAAATTTTAAACAAACTTTAACCCACTCCGTAAAAGTCTGGGTGTATGATAAGTGACAATAATTAATTTATCAGAATTATTCTTAATTATGGCAACTAATTTAAGTTCAGGGGACATCGCCATCACTGGGTTTAATTTTGATAACCCAGATGAGTTCAGTTTTGTAGTGCTTGAAGATATAGGTACTGGGACTGAAATTAACTTTACTGATGATGGGGTCAGGAGTAACGGGGATTTTCGCGGTAATGAAGGAACTTTTACCTGGGAAGCTACCCGCAATTATGTTACTGGTGAGATAATCAGTGTTGGAAACTCTGGTTTAGGATTCAGCACCAGTGGAGACCAAATTATTGCTTATCAAGGTACAGATTCTAATCCTACTTTTCTCTATGCTCTCAACAGTCAAAATAGTAGTTGGCAATCTGATGCTACCAGTTCCACTACTTCTGCATTGCCAACTGGTTTGATAAATGGGCAAACAGCGATCGCTCTTAATGAAATAGATAATGCTGTTTATAGTGGTACAACATCAGGAATTAAAGCAGAATTATTAGCTGAAATTAGTCACAGAACTAATTGGACAGGGAGTAATAGCACTCGCCAAACAATGCCTAGTGGTAGTCTGACTGTAACTGATGCAGGTAGTGGTTCTGGTGGTTCTAGCGTTCACCTTACTTTTGGAAATCCTTCTGGCGCAGTTACAGATGCTAATGTGTCTGATAATTACCTCCTTGTCCGCGACCAATATGCTTTCTCCTATAACGATAATACCAGAAACGCAAACTGGGTAGGATGGCAATTAAACGAATCCTGGAGAGGAAGTGCATCCCGTCAAAACGATTTTCGTCCTGACAATCAGTTGCCTGCTTCTTTCTCCCCAGTCGGAGGAGGTGATTATAGTGGTTCTGGATTTGACCGAGGACACATTACACCTTCTGCTGACAGAACAGCAACGGTTACGGATAACTCCAACACCTTTTTTATGACCAACATGATGCCTCAAGCACCTAACAATAACCGTGGGGTTTGGGCATCTTTCGAGAATTACCTACGTACTCAACTGACTGGGCAAGATTTATACATATATGCTGGCGGTTACGGCCAAGGTGGCGATGGCTCTAATGGGTTTGCCAACTTTATCGGTCCTAATAATGATATTCTGGTTCCCAGTAACACTTGGAAGACAGTGCTATTTGTTGATGAGGGAGAAACTCCTGCAGATGTAAGCGCCGATGATTTCACTATCACTATTGATATTCCTAATTCCCAGTCTGTATCTGGTACTTCCTGGCAAGATTGGGTGATATCTGTAGATGAAATTGAAACTGCTACAGGATTCGATTTCTTCTCTGAACTTCCAGATAGTATTGAAGCTACTCTTGAAGCGGCTGGAGGTTCTAGCGGTGGTAGTTCTGGTGGTAGCTCTGGTGGAGGTTCTACTAATAATGGTGTTGCTTTTATTAATGAGATTCATTACGATAACTCTGGTAGTGATACTGGTGAAGGAATTGAAATTGCTGGAGTTGCTGGTACTAACCTTAGCGGTTGGCGTCTAGAATTTTACAATGGTAATGGTGGCACAGTCTACGACACTGAGAACTTAACTGGAATTCTTCCTAATCAAGATGACGGTTTTGGTACTGAGTTTTTTAGTATTGTTGGGATTCAAAATGGTAGTCCTGATGGTGTTGCGTTAATAGATGATAATAATGATGTGGTTCAGTTCCTGAGTTATGAAGGTACGTTGACTGCTGTTGGTGGTGCTGCTAATGGTCTAACTAGCACCAATATTGGTGTATCAGAAAATTCTTCTACTCCTGTAGATCATTCGTTGCAGTTAGCTGGTACTGGTAGCTCCTATACTGACTTTACTTGGCAGAGTGCTTCTTCTAACACTTATGACTCAGTAAACACTGGACAAAATTTTGTTGAGAGTGTTGCTTTTATTAATGAGATTCATTACGATAACTCTGGTAGCGATACTGGTGAAGGAATTGAAATTGCTGGAGTTGCTGGTACTAACCTTAGCGGTTGGCGTCTAGAATTTTACAATGGTAATGGTGGCACAGTCTACGACACTGAGAACTTAACTGGAATTCTTCCTAATCAAGATGACGGTTTTGGTACTGAGTTTTTTAGTATTGTTGGGATTCAAAATGGTAGTCCTGATGGTGTTGCGTTAATAGATGATAATAATGATGTGGTTCAGTTCCTGAGTTATGAAGGTACGCTGACTGCTGTTGGTGGTGCTGCTAATGGTCTAACTAGCACTAATATTGGTGTATCGGAAACTGCTTCTACTCCTGTAGGTCATTCGTTGCAGTTAGCTGGTACTGGTAGCTCCTATGAGGATTTTACTTGGCAGAGTGCTTTCTCTAACACTTATGACTCAGTAAATACCGGACAAAATTTTGTTTAACGATTAATTTTGTAAGTTTTTCTTTGGTTAGGAATTAGACTTATTTATTTCTAATTCCTGCCAATATAATGTAAGCATTTAGCTATTAGCATTCAGCTTTTCCTGGGGAATGCTGCGCAAACCAAACAGCTTTTGAAAGTAATAATATCAATCATATCCGGATCATACAGCGCTTTTCAGTTGAGTAGACCACTAAACTGATTATTAGGAGTCAGGAGTCAGGAGTCAGGAGTCAGGAGTCAGGAGTTAGGAGTTAGGAGTTAGTATCATTGTGGTTTATTCATATGAAAACCGGTGTAAGCGATAAAAAAGTTTTTGTTTGTAGTTTGTAGTATTGCTCTAGCCCCTACAATACTTAGTATTAGGACTAGAGCAATACTAGGCGTTGCATAAATGGGGCATGATTTTAATAGTTTTGTGGAATGGGCAGTAACAGGCAGGATGCCTGTCCCACCCCTGATATTTTCGGACAGGCAGGAACAGGCAAGATGCCTGTCCCACCCCACTTAATATTCATCCCTTAATTCAGCAACGCCCAATACTATGAGCCTAATTATAATTATTTACCCTAAAAAATGCTCTAATTCTAATTAAGCTTTTTATTTTTAAATATTAAACCGCTTCCTAAAATTCCTAATGTCAATAAACCTATTGTTGAACTAGGTTCTGGCACTCGAACTTCTTTACTAATTTCAGTATTTTCGACTCTAAGATTATTATTTGATAAATAACTATTTTTTTCTGGTTGAGCTAATGCTGCTGATAGTAAACTAATTTGTGGTTGATTATTCAAAGATTCTGCCACAGTTTCTATTTGGAAATTAACTTTTTCCTGATTAAAGCCACCTAATTGAAATGTATTGTTAAACAACTCAAAAGCAGTTTCATAAATACCAATACTTTCCTCAAACAAAGGACCTAAATTTTGATTGCCTATAATTGGTAATTCTAGACCAAATTCCCCTGCTAGAAAATCCAGACCAAAATCAATACCTAAACTGGTAGAGTTCCTAAACAAGGCATTAAAATCAATAAATGCTTCTATTTCTAGAAAATCTCCTACATTATCAGGCATAATTAAGGAAATTTCATCTCCAATATTAAAGTCGATCATTGTGTTATCTTCTAATTGTAATATTGCTGGTAATGTGCTGGTTAAAGAAAAATTTTGCAACATTGATAAAGCCATTGCTACTTCTATATCAAAAAGATTGTAGGAGAAGCCAAGATTTCCAAAAAATCCTAAATCTAATTCTTGCTTTTCTTGTAATGATGGTAATCCAAATAATAGGCTAGCTAAACCATCTAAATCTATGGCAGCTTTCAGAAATTCATCTTCCCCAGATGAAATTAGTTGATTATTGAGAGAATTTTCAGACTGAAATCCAGTTGTATTTACTTGAGGTAAACTAATATCAAAACCTCCGAATTTTTCATCTAGTTGTAAATTAACATTATCCCCATCCAGATTTACTAGATTAATTGTTTCATCAATATCAAATCCAAAATCTAGTTGATTTCTAGGTTCAACATTTACTCCTGTAGCCACATCAAATATTAAGTCTAAATCATAGGCAGCATTAATACCTTTTGTCGAAAAACTGGCATTATCGGCAAAAGAAAAACCTGATTTAATTGTTAATATTTCTCCTGGTTTGACAGATGTATCTGGAATCTCAAAAAATAAATCAACGGGAATTAAAGCATCAACAATACCACCGTTTAAATTAAAAGTATTTTGTAAACCTAATTTGCCTTCTGTAAAAGCATTAAAACCTACATCTAGAGGATAGTTTTCTGCTATTGACTCATCCCACTCAACTGCAAATAAACCACTATCACCACCCCAAGTAAAATTTCCGTTTTCTTCACCCCAAATATTCTGATTTGATGTAGCAAACTCTAAATCAAATTTGAGGGTTGTCGCTAATGTAACATTGGGTAGGGCGATCGCCGTGACACTAGCAACTAGCACTGATATTACACTCTGAAGTAGTTTCATTTTTTTATATCTCTCCACACAAACCTTTGATTCTAATACCAATTCACTTTAAAGATGTCACAAATAGTTTCAAACTTTAGATGTGAAATAATTTCTTGAAATTACTGTTGCGTCAAAGTTTCGAGTCTACAAAATCTTACTTTTGACTTTTGACTTTTGACTTTTGACTTCCGTGAAACGGTATTACTTCTTTTTTCCGTTGTTGGGGGTATGGTATCCGGATAATTTCTGATGAATTGAGATAAATTTTTACCAAACCGTTAAACCGTCTCAATTAACAGCTTAGAATTAATACAGCGCTTTCCGTTGTTATGAGGTACACCCCGAAGCGGGCAAGATGCCCGCACTAAGTGAGTAAAATTTATTGCCCTGTATGTTATATGATTAATCCATAAGATTAAGTACAAAGTCTATACTGAGCGATAAGCGAAACTGCAAAGCAGGAATTACGGGACATTAATCCTAATGTTCATGCTTTGGCAAAGAAAATCCTTCATGCTTAAGTGTTAAGGATTTTATAGAGACTTCAGGTAGTTTTTATCTAAAAATTGTATGCTATAAAAATAATAATGATTTAATATTTCAAACTGTTTTTGATAAAATTAGCAAATATTTTTTCCCATATTAATATGAATCAGGGTCTCATAGGTCAAGTAATTACTGGTGAAAAGGGTAAATACCGTATTGTGAAATTTCTGGGTGAAGGTGGTTTTGGTATTACTTACTTAGCAGAAGATTTATCTAATGATAACTCTAAATGTGCAGTTAAGAGATTAAAAGATTTTAGTGAACAATCTACTGGTGGGAAGAAAGCAATACAAGACTTTCACAATGAATATAAGGTTTTGAAAAAAATCGATCACGATCGAGTGCCAAAAATGATTGATTTTTTTACTTGTAATTTACCAGATCATCAAGGAGAAAGTAGGTTCTTAGTTCAGGAATATATTGAGGGTGATAATCTGAGAAAAGAATTTAAAAATAATCAGGTAAACGGAAGAACATGGAATCAAGCAGAAATGATTGAATTTCTAATGGATATTTTGGAAATCTTAGCACACCTGCAAAACCAAACCATAACTGGAAAAATTTTAATTCATCGTGATATTAAGCCGGAAAATTTAATTAGACGAAAGCTGGATAAAAGAATATGTCTGATAGATTTTGGCTTAGTAAAATTAATCAGTTCTAATTACTCTCAGAAAATTGTAACTGGTCTAGATCGTGGTTCATACTCTTACATGGCTCCCGAACAAAAGGAAGGAAGACCAAGTTTTTATAGTGATATTTATTCTGTTGGTTTAGTAGCAATTGAAGGTTTAATAGGAAAACATCCTCTATCTAATTGTGATACTACAGCAGAAGTAAAATGGCAAAATTTACTATCTAAAGTTAATCCAAAGATATCTAGTGTTCTAATCAAAATGGTAAAGCATGACCCAACGGAGCGCTACCAATTTGCTAGGGATGTTTTGTACGATATACAACCTTTGAGAATGTTAGGTCAATCCCTTCATAATGAGTATTATAGAATTAGAGATTATTTAGGTAGTGGCCAATTTGGGAATACTTATCTAGCAGAAGAAAGAGAGGAAAATAAAACTCATACTTGTGTAATTAAGCAACTGAAATTTGATAACTATAATCATCTCAAAAGGCGAGAAGCAAAAAGAAAATTTAAAAAGGAAGTAAATGCTTTAAGGCGCTTAGAGAACCACGATCAGATTCCTGAATTTATTGATGATTTTGAAGAGTTGGGAGAAAATCATCACCTGGCTTTTTATTTAGTTCAAGAATATATAGAAGGCGAAGATATTCGCCAAGAGTTGTTGAGGGAAAAAAGTTGGAACCAAAATCAAGTTATTGAATTTTTAAAGCAATTGCTAGAAATATTAAATTTTATTCATGAAAACAATGTCATTCACTGCGATATTAAACCTTCTAATATTATGCGACGTTCTTCTGATGGAAAGTTTGTCTTGATTGACTTTGGTTCAGTTAAAAAAGCGGTGAGTTTTTCGGATGATTTCAATCAGTCAAGTCCCTCTACACAATCAGTAAAAACTAGATGTTATATGTCACCTGAACAAGCTCAAGGGAATGAACAATATAATAGTGATATATATGCTCTAGGAATAACTGCTATTCAAGCATTAACAGGAAAAGAACCAAATCAGTTAGGTCTGCGGGATAAAAAAACTGGCAAATATAACTGGAGTGAGAATATTCAAGTTGATAATAGATTAGTCAGAATTTTGGATAAGATGGTGGCTTTCGATCCTGTACAAAGCCGCTATAATTCTGCACAAGAAGTTTTAAATGATTTAAGAAGATTGAAGGGCAAAAATATTGTTTACTTTCAATCACCAATTAAGCGAAAGTTTTGGATAATTGGAATGAGCTTTGGGGCGATATTTTTTATTATGCTTCTTAGTTGGGCTATTTTTATTGATGACAGCTCAAATAAAAAGCGCAATATAGCATTGAAACTAAGAAAAGAAGCAGATGAATTGATCAGTATTGGTCAACCAGAAAAAGCAACAGAAAAGCTCGAAGAAGCTTATAAGTCTTATCAGAAGCTCATAGACAGCAATCCAAAAGATCCTAGGTATTTGATAGATAAGGCTTATATACTTAGTAAGTTAGGTAAGTTCGATAAAGAATATCTAGAATCATGCAATAATGCACAAGATCTAGCAAAAGAGCTAGCAAAAAAACAAAAAAAATTTTTATTATTATATGCAGAAACTTATAACTGTATAGCAGTTTATCATCAGGAACAAGGGGAATATGAAAAAGCCGATGATAATCACAAAATTGCTATAAAAGAATATGAAAAAGTTGAGAAGGAAAATTCTAATAGTTATGAAAAAGACAAAGGAGAAATTCGTCAGAGCTACGCAGAAGCTTTAAATAATAGGGGTCAAACATTCAAAAAATGGGGATATCAGGAAGAAACTAAGGGCAATAATCAAACAGCTATTGATACATATAAACTAGCATTGGAATTTTTTAATAAAAGTTTGCAAAAGATTCAGGAGAACAAACAGCTTTCAGATTATAACAGTTATTTAGAAACAGATTATAATAAAAGCTTAGGAGAAGTTTATTTTAGACAAGGTAAAGTTCACAAAAAAATGAGTGATAAACAACAAGCAAATCTTAGTTTTGATAACTCACAAAAATTTTACAGCAACGCCTTGAAGCTAATAAATGAAAACTACGCTCCTTTAAAAGCAGTAACTTTACTAGGCAGAGCTAGAGTGTATCTTGAATTAGAAAATAAAAATTTTAAAGGAGCATCAGAAGACTGCGAAGATATACGATATTTAGCAGTCAATTTAGAAATCAAGGGTAGAGCTTGGATTTGTCTGGCAAAAATAGCAAGAAGTGACCCAGAACCAAATTATAACTTTCAAACTTATAAAACTTATAAAACTTATAAAGATCTGGCTATTGAAACTCTGACAGAAGCAGTTAATGATTGTAAAGTAAAAAATACAAGCGATAAAACTTGTGAAGAGTTAAAAAAATTGCAAAGAAATGTAGAGCAAGATATACTTGATTTTTAGTCAAGATTTATATTTAGGTAATATTAATAACAATTTAGGGACGCTGCACACAACGTCCCTAAAGATTCAAACAAGCAATCCTTATTAAATAAAATTGAGATTTATTGACAAAATTACTAAAATAGGCCAATAAAATTAAAATGGAAGTCTTTGTATTGTTCTTTGCAAAAAGTTTAGATGATCAAAAGTGGGAAAAGTTGATAAGCCATTACGATCTGGACGAATAGGGCTAATTTTTTCAGCTAATAAACCATTTAAAATTTCTTCACTTTCTCCTGGTTCAAGTACGAATAATACTTCACTGCTAGTGGTACAAGAATTTTCTTCTTCTGGTGTTAAACAAAAGATAACCCGATCATTTTGTTCTCCTTGATATATTTTTAGCTTCCTAAGCCCATCACCATAACTCTGTAATTTCTGAGCAACATCTTCACACAGTTGCTTTGCTCTGTATGGGTCATTGGCAAAAATTTCACCAAACCTTAGATAATACTTGTCACGATAATCACGATGATAATTGTCAGTAGGAACAGAAATTTCTGTTGATAAGTTTTTGTTACAGCTAACCTTTATTTGCGTTTTCTCAGCCCGAACAATCAGAGGGAATATTGCCAAGTTTAACGCACCAAAAGTCCCTACAATTATGCTTTTTAAGAATTTATACTTCATCTAAAACCTCCAGTAGTTTGGAAACTCCTAGCTTTAGCTATGGAGATCCTGATAGTAGATTTGCAAAATAGAAAAAAGAAAAAATGAAAGTTTTCTCTAGTATATCTTATATACTACACTATAGTATACATACAAAAGTATGATTTACAAGATACAATTTTGCTTGTGGCACACAGGTTGTTGCTACACAGGATTTTGGAGAAAAGTTAGTTACAGATTTTATCACAATAGTATTAACTTGAGTGGTTTTATTCCAAATTTAAAGAGCCTTTAACTTTTGAAGTTAAGGGGAGAATTGAGAGAGCTATGGTACTTAGACATTTTTTGGGAGAAAAAATACCTAAAAGTTAGTCTAGACAACAGAATTACATCGATTGCCTAAAAATATCTAAAAGCCTTGATAATTAAGGATTTATATTATGTCCGGATAGTTAGCGATCAAAAAAACTTTCTCCTCCTGATACATTCAAACTCTCTTCTCTTCGCTCCTGACTCCTGACTCCTGACTCCTGACTTCTCCGTCTTTATTTATAACTATTCAACTGGACATGATATTATGCCTTTTTGATGTAAAAACTTTTACCTGTCTATGTTTGAGCCTATTTTCTACTTCTATGTTGTCTAAGTCCCACTAGGAAAAAACTATTTAGTCAAATCTTGGAGATAGAGAAAATGAAATTTTTATACAGTTTATTAACTACTGTTATTCTTACAGCAAATATAGGAACAATTCAGCCTGAAATTGTTTCGGAATTAACTGTTCTGGAAACTTATGAAGAAATGTATCAAGAAGCTGAAAAAACTACTGTTTTGATTGAAAACTTAGTTACTTCTGAACCTTTAGGTTCAGGAGTAATCTATAAAAAAGAAGGAAATACTTATTATGTTTTAACGGCACTTCACGTTATTCCCAGGGATCTAGATCCAGATAAACTAGGAGTAAAATTTTCTAATCAACAGTATCCAGTTGAAGTGTTTAAAAAAAATCCTAATAGTGATCGTGATTTAGCTGTCTTAAAGTTTACGACTAAAGAGGATTATGACACTGCTAAAGTAGATTGTGATGATGTTAAGGGAGGTTCTGATATTTATGTTTCTGGATATCCTTATGTTCAAAAAATTCAAGGTGATAATATTGCTAGTTTTTATGGGATTCCCGGGCGCATTATTTCTACTACTTCAAACGCCGATTCTACTTTCACTTACACTTATAAAGATAGGATTAACACCTCCTTAAAAGGAATGAGTGGTGGTCCCATTTTAAATAAAGAAGGCTGTCTGGTTGGAATTCATATTGGCAGTCGCCTAGAACAAGACCCCGGAGGCGCTGTAACTGATAAAAATAAATATACAGGATTGAGTATTGGTATTGCAATTAAGCCTAATCTCAGCAATATCAAAACAATGATTAGGCTGGCAAAGGCAAAAGAAAATTCAGATCGGGCAAATAACAATCGAATTCCTCCAACTCCAACACCAACCCCCTCACCTCAAAGATCCCCTTCTCCAGATCCAAAACCAACACTTCAATCTTCACCCCTTAAACTTCAAGAAAAAGAAGTAATATATGATATATATTCTATTTCTAAAGCCCAAACACAAGCAGTAGAGGATGATTCAGATGACTGGAATAGATATCCAAAAAATTACTGTCTATATCGGCGTCCACAGGACTGCCATACTGAAGTTTTTCTTGATTCTATAAGAAAAATAGAGGATAAAGGTACAAAAAAGGATAAAGAATTTAAAATTAACTCCCAACAAAATTATGAGTTTGGTTTTGATATTAACATAAGCCCTGACGAAAAATATTTTTATGCTATTCATTATGCCGTTCCTAAAGAAAATCCTAATCTAAAAGCTTTTGTTGGAGCAACTTTTTTATCAACAAAGGCTGACCCTAACGATCCAGAAATAATTAATATTGTTTGTTTTACAACTGATTTAGTTAAAACAAAAAATGATATACAACCTCCAACATATAATCCAGAAACAGGAGCCAACTGTGGAAAACAAACCTCCCATATATCAGAACTAGAACTATCAGATATTGATATTGTTTTTGTCTGCGGTTTATATCATAATCCCTTTTCAAAAAATCAGGAAAATCAAACAAAAGCTCTGAATTTTTTAGAAGAAAAAATATCAAAAAATCGTCCTCTTTGGGCTGATTTTCAAACACAATGGGGTATTTTTGACATTCGGAAACGAGATTTATTCCTGACTAATGTCTGTCGCTACTATGAGCCGGAAAAATCAAACCACAAGGAAGCACTCGAAACTCTCCAAAGTGGAATTAACGAATTACCTTCAGAGGTTCAATCTGAATTTCTTAAAATTTGGAATGCTTCAAATGAATAAAAATATTGCCAGTTAAGCCAAACAGATATCTTCGTTATTTCCGCTGAAATTCCTCTAAAAGTTCCCGAACATTTTCATCAGCATATCCTATTTCTAGTTGAGATTTTCCTTCTATAATTTTCTGAATTTCTTGTAGTCTTTCAATTACCCTTTCGATACTTCTAAAATCTTCCATACTGTATAACTTATTTTCAATTAATTTTAAAGGAGAGTTAATCTCATTCTTCTTCGTATTATTGCTATTTGTAAACTTGTGACTTCTAATAAGCTTAATATTTTGCATTGTCTGGAAGTCCTTAATTTGCTGAATTTCCTGGCAAATCTGCTTGGCAAATTGATGAAGTACACATTCCCGAATAGTATCTTGTAAGTTCCAATCAGATCCTTCTTTCTCAATCATATATCGGTCATTTAATGATTGTAAAGCATTCAAAATATCACCTATTTGTCGAGGAGGTGAGATGAATTTTTCTTTCAAATTTTCTATAGATAAACGAGATTCAAGAGCTAGCCAATAGACAATTTCTTTTTCTAAAGATGTCATGCGTTTAAACTGTTCTTTTATTATCGCTCCAAACCCCCTAACCACATACGATAATGTTTGATTTAAAAATTCACTCACATCCCCTCCATAAAGTTGTTTAATAGTATTTGAAATTAATTTCAAACCAAGAGGATTACCTTCATAAAGTTTAATCAAACGATTCCACATATCTTCTCCAGATAATTTCTTAGCTTCGAGAATTTTTATTGCTTCCTCTTTTTTGAGTCCTTCTAATTTTAAGAAACGAACAGGTTGTATTTTTTCATCTTCTATTTCTTCTTGTGCTAATAAGGCAATTTCTCTTGGTTTTTCTCGACTTGTAATTAATATGCAGCTTTCATGTTTTTCCCCTCCTAAACGTTCTAAAAGTCTGCCATATCCTTTATCTTCATCTTCATAATATCCAACAAAGTCATTAACCTTTAAAATTGTCTCCAAATTATCCAAAATAATCAAACAACGACGCTCTCTTAAATACTGCATTAACCTCGAAATTATCTCATTTTCTACTTTTATTCTTTTTGACTGACTAAGAGATTCATTTTCTACGTTGAACGGAGTAGTATCCCCAGGCAAAATATCAATTAAATCGCTTACAATCTTAATAAAATCTGGTGCATCACGGAGCGATCGCCAGATTACATAATCAAAATTACCTTTAATTCTTTCGATTAATTCAACTGATAAAGCAGTTTTACCAATACCACCTTTTCCCAAAATTGCCAGAAGTTGACACTTACCTTTAATTATCCATGTTTCAAGTTTAGTAAGTTGTTCTTCTCGTCCATAAAAATTAGTTGGTCGTGGCGCATATTCCAAATGATAATGTTTACCTTCAGTTTTAAACTCCTGCTTGACTTCGATCTGAGATTGATATTTTGACTCAAGTTGATATTTCAGCTCCATCAACTTTCCCGGGCCGCTGCTAGTAATACCAAATTTTTTGTAAGCTTTTCCTAGTCTTTTTTGGATAGCCACCTCAGAAATACCTTCTTTCTCAGCTATTTCTTTAATTGACAGACCCTCAAGAGCGACGATCAATGTTCTGAGTTCTTCATCAGACAGTTTAACCTTAGTAGCTTCCGTCGTTAATTGCTTCAAAAAGTCTTGGGGTAATTGAGACATGAATATAGTTTCCTCCCGATATAGTTAGCATCTTTCCAGTATACATATTGTACTGGAATATGAACTAAATTTGAGCTAGAGATTTCTACAATCTATAAAATACTGGATACAGGATGTCAAATTTCATAGGCCAACTATATATATAATATAACTTTATATTTTTAGCTGTGGACATTAATCATATATAAAACTGAAGTAAAGCTATAAAGTTTATTTAATAAAGGTTTCAGGCTTCAATCAAAGTATACAAAAAAATTATAGATATAGGTATTGACATTATAGTATGTATACAATATATTGTATACATACCGTAAAACAAGGGGTTAAATTTAAAGATGACTCAGTTGATATATACAACCGTGTTAGGACGAATGATGAACATCTTCCTCGATCTAGATGACGAAGAAGATGACCCTATTATTGAACCAAAATAGTTGAGAAAATTTAGTTTTCTACTTCTCGTAAATAAACAAGAAAGCGATCGCTCAACAACAGAGTTAACTAATACTTACATTTGATTGATGATTGATGTAAGTTATACAAACTTAACTATTACTAGGACTTATGCAGAAACCAGATTGATCGACGAAATTTCCTGGTTGGAAAAACAATAATCAGAGTAATAAACCCAGTTTCTTGTTTGGGTGCGTAAGTCCTGGTGAATAAAAATTCTCAACCTATACGTTTAAGAAGTAGTAAATAGAACTCAAAAATATTCAATTCACCAAAATAAAAAACCTTAAACATATACAGCCAATTAAGTGGATAAAGCTAGTCAATGTTATTCGGAGGTGCAAGAATCAATTGAACTGAGACTATATAATTTGCAATTCCTCAAAATTAGGATAAACATTATGACAATAACTTCGAGAATAACCCTATTCCTTAGTCTTTGTATATTAGGTTCTAGCCTTTCTTCCTGTCAAGCAGCTTCTTTTCTTTTGGAGTATCCTCTCGAAAAGCTTTTTGATTGCATATTCTTTGACGAATGTCCGGAACTAAGAAATATAGAACCTAGACCTCACATAATTCACCGACCTCCAGCAGAACAATCAGTTAGAGATTACTATCGCAATATCAATAACTACTACTACCAAACAGCTTGGAACTCTTTATCTCCCCAGTTACGACAAAATAGGAAATTCCATCCCCAAGGGTACACTTCTTATACCAACTGGTGGCATAAAGTCAGAAGGGTAGACGTATTAGGTACCTATAGGGTATCAGTAAATCCTTATTATTCCACAGTAGACACAAGATTGCGGTACTTGATGTCCTCCAACAGAGAAATAGAGCAAACTATTCGCTTTTTCTTTGTGTGGGATTCAAATACTAATTGCTGGTTGATTAATAGTGTTGAGCGTTTGTAACCAAACCAAAGTCATTGCGACTTATACTCGTGGAAGGAAGTAATCTCAGAGGTTTAGGAGATTACTACTGGACAAACCCTTTGGTCGCAATGACAACTGTTCAACCAGATTATACTTCCGTACAACGGTATCACTTCACCGAATCATCAAAATTAATTCTTTACACCAAGGAAAAAAACATGAATAACTCTAACAGACAAATTCAGCAAATCTCCAACAATGCTGACAACAACATCAACCTCACAGTAGATCCTGAAACTCAACTCGTCACAGTAGAAGATGCTTCACCAAGCATTCCCGTACTCTGGGACCGAGCAGTACAACAAGCAGTCATCAATACTTCCCCCGGTCCAACTGTTGCCTCCCGTGCTTACGGTATCCTACACACCTCTATTTATGACGCTTGGAGTGCTTACGACCCACTAGCGACATCAACTCAGTTAGAAGACAACCTCCAACGTCCTCAGTCAGAAAACACCGATGTTAACAAAACCGAAGCTATGAGTTTTGCTGCTTATCGGGTACTCTCTGAACTATTTCCCACGGAAGTAGAAATTTTCAACGACATAATGACGGAATTGGGATTTGACCCCAACAATACCACCACAGATACTACTACTCCTACTGGTATTGGTAATGTCTCCGCTGAAGCACTATTAACATTCCGTCGTAATGATGGTTCCAACCAACTAGGAAATGATCCCAATGGTGATGGTACTCCCTATTCTGACATTAGCGGTTATCAACCAACTAATCCCCCTGGAGAAACTACCAACATTGAGTTATGGACTCCCGAACGAGTTCCTATTGATGCTTTACCCGGTGAAGAACAAAGAATACAAACATTCTTAACACCTCAATGGGGAAATGTCACACCCGCATTTCTCACATCCCTGGAAGAAATAAGACCAGAAGCACCAGAACCATTTTTACTTGTTGATGGTGAAGTAGACTTAGAAACACGCACAATTACTTTAGCAGACCAGTCTGTGGTGGATATTACTCCAGATATTGTGGGTACTATTATTAATCCTGAATTTATCGCACAAACACAAAGAGTGGTTGATATTAGTGCTAACCTCACAGACGAACAAAAATTAATTGCTGAATTTTGGGAAGATGGAGGTGGTACATCTTTCCCTCCTGGAACTTGGATGACCTTCGGACAATATGTCTCAGCTAGGGATAATCATACCTTAGACCAGGATGTGAAACTGTTCTTTAATTTAGGTAACGCAGTATTTGATGCTGGTATTGCTGCTTGGGATGCTAAAACTTTTTATGATTATGCTCGACCTGTACGCACCGTCCGGGAATTAGGAGAACTGCGTTTAATTGGAGAATTTAATTCAGAACTTGGTGGTTTTGCCATTGATGCTTGGGCAGGTCCTGGAGAAGGAACACAAAGGATTTTGGCAACTGATTTTCTGACCTACCAAACTCCTGGTAGTGACCCCTCTCCTCCTTTTGCTGAATATGTATCTGGTCATAGTACCTTTAGTGCTGCGGGTGCGGAAATTTTGGAACGGTTTACTGGTAGTGATGATTTTGGTGCCTCTGTAAGTTTTGGAGCAGGAGAGTCTCGTTTTGAACCTGGTGTGACTCCACAAGAACCTATAACTTTAGAGTGGGCAACTTTTAGCGACGCTGCTGACGAAGCAGGTATTTCTCGTCTTTACGGTGGTATTCATTTTGATGATGGAGATATAAATGGTCGGCAGTTAGGGCGAGAAGTAGGAGAAAATGTGTGGTCAGCTACTGAGTCCCTTATTTCTCCTAATGTGACTCTCGGTACAGATGAGAGCGATGAGCTAATTGGCACTGCTGAAAATAATTTCATCTCCGGTCATCGTCAAGACGACCTAATTCCTGGTGGGGATGGTAACGACTTGCTTTATGGGGGCAAAGGTAACGATACAGTTAATGGCGGTGCAGGTATCGATCTTATTGGTGGCCATCGGGGAGATGATGTTTTAATTGGCGGTGCAGGTGGCGATCGCTTTGACTTTGCGTTGGGTCATGGAAACGATATTATTGTTGATTTTGAAGATGGAATAGATGCGATAGGTTTATTGGATGGTCTAAGTTTTGAGCAATTGACTATTTCTCAAGTAGGTAATGACACTCGCATTAGTGTTGACCAACTTTCGATTACTCTACAGGGCATTTCCGAAAGTGTTATTGGTATTGATGATTTTGTTCAGCTTGCTTGAACTCAATTATCAGTTATCAGTTCTAACTTCTGACTTCATAAAGGTTTCTCACTTTCTTTTGCCTCTTCTTTAGCCTGATAGCTGAATGCTAAAAGCTGATAGCTAGGTAAGAAGAGGCCATAAATTATCATTATCAATTATTAATTGTTAATTATGTTAGACACAACACCACTTGCTAATTACTTAGGTTTCTTCGCATTAATCTCCTACATCATAACTTTACTACCAACAACTTTGAGAGTTGTTTTTCCCAAGACTAAAAAAACTGAAATCCCCAAATTGTTACTGAAGTATCGCCGTCAAATTGGTGTAGTTGCCTTTTTATTTGCTCTTGGTCATGGAATTTTATTAGTTGGCAAGAGAAACTTTGATTTTTTCGATATTCAAACTTATTGGATATATGTACAAGGAGTTGTAACTTTCATAATTTTCACCCTACTAACAATTACTTCTAATGATTGGAGCGTGAAAAAATTGAAGAGAAATTGGAAGAAACTACATGAACTAACTTATATAGCAATGTTTCTCTTAGTTTGGCACGTCATCGACAAAATGTGGGGTCATTGGAGTTATGTTACTCCATCAGGAATAGTTGGAATTACCAGCATAACAGTTTTATTTATTGTGAGAAAATTCCGAGAGCATCAAAATAAATTGTCAAAAATTAAGAGTATGAGGAAAACTGAACAATGGTAGGATTAAAATCTCTACTCAACCCACCTTTTTTGCGGAAATATTCTACAGTAATAGCATTAACTATAAGCGCCGGAATTGGAGGTTTTGGGTTCTGGCATTCCCGACTAATTTCAACCAACAATTTTCTTCAGAAAACACAAGCAAAAACCAGTTTGGAGAAAACTATTGCTCAAAATTTGGGATGGGTTTATACAGTTGCCATCACCCCTGATGGTCAGACTTTAGCTAGTGGTGGTTATGGTGGTGTCATCAAAATTTGGAACTTCAACAATAATAAGTTACTTCATACCATAAATGCTCATGCTGACGCTATTGAATCTATTGCTATTAGTCCGGATGGCCAAATTCTTGCTAGTGGTAGTTGGGATAACCGCATTAAACTTTGGGATCTAACTAATGGTACTCTTATCCGAACTCTTGAAGCTCATACCGATGATGTGAAAGCTATAGCTATTAGTGCTGATGGTAATACTCTTGCTAGTGGTAGTTATGATGGGATGATTAAGCTATGGAATCTCAAAACGGGTTCTATTGAGGGTAGCTTGCAACATTCAGCTCCTATAACTTCTCTAGCTTTTAGTCCTAATGGAGAGATACTTGCCAGTGGTTCTCAGAATGGTCAAATCAAAACTTGGCAGTTATATACAGGTAAGCAACTCCATTCATTAGCAGCACATCAAAATACAGTTTGGGCGATCGCTTTTAGTCCTGATGGTAAATTTTTGGCAAGTGGCAGTCAAGACCGAACTGTTAAGTTATGGCAAGTAGATACTGGTCAGCTACAAAGCATTTTACAGGGACATTCTGAGGCAGTTTTGTCTGTTGCTTTTAGCTCTGATAACAAAACTCTTGCTAGTGGTAGTTACGATAGAGATATTCATCTGTGGGAGATAGATACGGAAGAAGTACTGGAAACCTTGACTGGTCATTCTAAGGCAGTTTGGTCTATAAAATTTAATCCTGATGGGAAAACTCTTGTTAGTGGTAGTGCCGATGGCACAATTAAATTGTGGTCTGTATCTGGTTTGAGTAGTAAGGAGTTAGAGAATGCAACTCAACCATCTGTTGTCAAAAAAGAAGCAGAGATAGCTGCTGTTATTTCAGAGATTACCGATCTAGCTCAGTTAGAGAAGTTAAACCAAAATTTGTATGACAAAATTGACCAAAGTTGGCAACAGACTCCTACTTGGTATGAAGATTTAGTATTTCGGGCGAGAGTAAATGAGGATGGAGCAATAATTAATCTTGAACCTATAAATCAATCTGCTCAAGATTATGCACGACAAACACTTTTACCCAAGCTATTAAGTAATGCTAATCCTGAAACTATAACACGGAAACAATCTTTTGCACTATTCCAGGTAGTAATGACTCCAACAGGTGTACTTGAGGTTAGTCCTTGGCATGGTTGGTTGTAGTTTGAATTGAAGCATTCAGGTATTAGCATTTAGCATTCAGCTTTTCCTGCGGAATACTGTTCAAACATAAGTTTTAATTCTTCGTAGGAGACTAATTTCTCCTTCAGTGTGATAGTAAGTTAATAACTCATAGCTAATAACACAATTCCGATCGAGGAGGCTAGCTCTACAAGGTTTTGTAATATAAAAGTTCTAGAATTTATAAATCACAAAAGTTTTCCAAGAGTAACAGAAGAAGCTCATCTCATAGATGCCAAAAACAAAATCTGGACGGAACTATAGATGGACTATGGATTGTACTATAAAAATAACAAAAGTTTATGATAGTTTGAATGTCATACAAAAAGCCGGTGAGGAGACTCGAACTCCTGACCGTTCGATTACAAGTCGAGTGCTCTACCAACTGAGCTACACCGGCAACGTTCTTTAATATAGCAAAGCTAAACCTATTTTGGCAACCCTTTTTTACTTTTAAATCAAATTTGTTTTAAATAGCTTAATAAGTCGGCCATTTCTTGCTCATTGGGCTGAAATTGGGGCATAGGTGGTGTTTGGCCACTAACTACTTGTTTAATAATTGCCACGTCCGACTTATGTTGGGAAATTCCTTCTAAACTCGGTCCTACCTGACTATCTATAGGCCATTCGTGACAACCTGCACAGTTCATTTTAAAAATTGCTTGGCCTTTAACTGGGTCTCCCTCGAGGGACAATACGTTTTTGCTATAAGGATCAGAAACCTGAAACTGATTAACTCCTAGGATTATAAATAAGATTGCCAAAAGAACAGCCAGACCAACTAAGCTAATCCACTTTAGTAGGGTTTCTTTTTTAGTGTCAGCAAGTTGGTTATCCAAAATCTTTAATATCTCAACAATTATCTACAAGAAAGTTTAATATCAATTAACATAGCTTAACAGTTTTAATCTTTTCCAGGCAATATTTTTATGGAAAGTTAAAGATTTACAAATATATGGGCTAGAAAGTTTGAGGGGGAGGAAGAGTGACAAGAGATTAATTAAGCTTTAAGAGATTAACTCTTAATATGCTCTAAGCTTAATCCGAACTTTAATCTACTATATTTTTATATTTTTGATTTCTATTTTTAAATATTGGTGTAGTAGTCATCGGCTATTAACCTTAATACCAGCAGATAATATCAACCCTAGCTTTAAAATAAATAGTAGTATTGATTAATAACAAACAAAAATTTCAATTATAAGGAGTTGGCTTCGTGGTAGAACCATTACTTTCAGGAATCGTACTTGGTCTGATTCTCGTAACATTGGCAGGACTATTTTTTGCAGCCTATCAACAATATAAGCGGGGCAACCAATTAAATATGTAATTGGGGTAGTATATTTCTGCTCTCCGTGGAATAAAAGAAAGTCAAAGCAGTATTGCCATAGACTTTCTGCCGACAAATTTCTAAGGTGGCCACTGATTTGATCTGCCATCTTTCGGGACTATGTTCCACTGCTAACTCGCTGGTTGGTGCTAGAAGTTGATATTGAGCGATCGCCTCTAATACTGGTTGATATAAATCACTAGAGTATGGGGGGTCAAAATAAATCAAATCAAACTGCTGCCCTACCAGCACTTTTAACCGTTTCAATACATCTCCCCGCAACACCTGAAATTCCTGGGATGAGCTGGCCACCAGTTGCCAATTTTGGCGAATTATAGCACAAGCAGGGCCATATTTTTCGATAGCGATCGCTGAGGATGCTCCTCTAGATAAAGCTTCTGCACCCATAGAACCCACACCAGCACAGATATCCAGCCATCGACATCCATCTACATTACTTTGCCAAATATTAAAGACTGCTTCTCGCACCTTGGCCAAAGTTGGACGAGTTGTCATTCCTGGTAAAGTTTTTAGTTGACGGTTTCCATATATTCTTAAATTCATATCAATAAAAGGGAATAGAGGGAGAATGCAGAGATATAGTGTTTCAAAAAGGAATTCTGGAAAAAGGCTATATTATAAATATTGGAAACTATAGTGCCACACTACATTTATAGTCTAAAGTTTTTGTTCTATAAAGTTTGTGATATAATCCTGCTCTCCTTAATTCAAGCAAAAGATTAGACATTCTATCTGTTTCAAGGAAGCTTCATATTCTGACCAATTGCTGATGCAGTAAAGGGTTAGATATTTGCGATTGGACTTACTAATATCTAATTGCTACAATTTTTTGTGCCATATTCTAGTATTTTTTCCCTTTAAGAGACTATTTGTTAAAGGAAGGTTAAATCATTGTTTAGGGTAGGTTAGGCAGGAATATTTCCTTTTGTTGACTGAGCTGAAAGTTGTCCATCTTATCCCACCTAACATACCAAACATCAAGTATTCTAGCTATCTTAATATTTGGTTTATCAACAGTCTTTAATCACCTTTTTTACCACAAATTTATAACTAAAAAATCGTTCATTAATTGATAATTGATAATGGATAATTGATAATTACCTCTGGTTAAAAC
>NZ_JBNHER010000037.1:0-29589 GCF_050015975.1 Dapis purpurea BLCC-M126
TTAACGCGCGTTGTGCGGAACGCTAAACGCCATATCCAATCGACCAAGAGAAAAGAAATAATATTTCCTTATCTTCAATTCCCGAACGGTTTTAACCAGAGGTAATTATCAATTATCCATTATCCATTATCAATTAATGAATACCCCGGAATATTTTTTGGAAAAACATCTTTGGAATTCTCTCAGAGGTATTAAGTTTATCTTAGAAAATCAAATAAATTGTCAAAATGAATGATGATAATAGACAAATTTTGCCAGAAATGAATTCTCTTTGGCAGGAAACATTAAATTGGCAGCCAACAATACAACAAAAACAACAATTTCAGAAACTTTATGAATTAATTATTGTTGGAAATAAAAAGTTAAATTTAACTAGAATTACTACCACCGAAGAATTTTGGGAAAAACATCTTTGGGATTCTCTTCGAGGTATTAAGTTTATCTTAGAAAATCAAATAAATTGGCAAGAGGAAAAAAAAGTTATTGATATTGGCACAGGTGCTGGTTTTCCAGGATTACCAATTGCAATTACCTTGCCTCAATATGCTGTTACTTTACTTGATTCAACCCGCAAAAAAATTAGTTTTATCGAAACTATATTAGCAGATTTAAACATCAAAAATGCTTTAACTATAACTAACAGAGTTGAACAAATTGGTCGTGTACTTCAATATAGAGAAATTTATGATATTGCTCTTTTGAGAGCTGTTGCACCTACAGTAGTCTGTGCTGAATATGCTTTACCATTATTAAAAATAGGTGGTATTGCAATTTTATATCGAGGAAATTTGACAACTGATGAACAGATTAATTTACCAGAAGTTGTCAAACTTTTGGGAGGCAAAATAGAGACTATTGAGGAATTTAAAACTCCCTTAAGTCAAAGCATTCGTAATTGTGTATATTTGCGAAAAGTAGGGAAAACTCCAATAAATTATCCGCGTTCGGTTGGTGTACCTAGTCAAAAACCTTTGCTTGGTGTCAAAAAAATCTAAAAATTCGCTCATTTTATGTCTGTTTAAATAGGGCTTGCTGAATAAATATCTCAAGCTGATAAACTAAATATTTGAGCCATTATCTGTGTGAAAAAAGTGCCAGTTTTTTGCTCTCGTGAGCTGCAAAAAGCAAGGAGGATAAGAAGATAAAACGGGAAGTTTTGAGAAATAATTTTTCCAATTAGATTCTCTCAATCTACGATTTATACTGACTATTGACTACTGACTACTAGAAACAGCAATAATACTTTTTCAGCAAACCCTAAATATTTATCATAGTTGCATCTCAATCCAAACCATTGGCAAATTATTACCGAAACAATTCAACAATTCAACAATTCAACAATTCAACAATTAAATAATTCAGGTTTAAAGCCTCCCCAATAAAGGGGAAAAAAATAAATTTTTTCCTTAATTAGTCAATCCTCGACCTTTTAGGGAGAGGTAATTATCCATTATCCATTATCCATTATCCATTATTGAATGTTTTTTCCCAACTTATCCCCAAATAAAGCAAGATTGCATTGAAGAAAATAGGATTAATTTACCCAAAATTGGTAAAGTAAAGTTAATTCAACATCGACCTTTACCCAATGGGTTTCAAATTAAAACTGTTACTATTAGTCGCAAAGCTGATGGTTATTATGTTACCCTATCCCTAGAAGACAAGTCGGTTTCTAAGTTCAATTCTGATGTCAAATCCACATCAGAAAATACTCTAGGAATTGACATGGGGTTAAAATATTTTGTGGTAACAAGTGAAGGAAAATCGGTTCCAATTCCTCAATATTATCGAAAATCTCAGCAGCGATTAAAGACGCTACAAAAACGTTTATCTAGGAAGAAAAAAGGGAGTATAAGATGGTTAAAAGCTGTTAAAGCTGTAGCTAAACAACATAAAAAGGTAGCCGATCGACGGAAAGATTTCCACTTTAAAACAGCCAATGAATTGTTATCAAAAGCTGAAATTATCGCCCACGAAAATTTAAACATTAAAGGGCTAGCAAAGACTCATTTGAGTAAATCAATTAACGATGCTGGATGGGGACAATTCCTAACTATTCTAACTGTCAAAGCTGAGAATGCTGGCCAGAAAACAATAGCAGTAAACCCCAAAAATACCAGCCAAGATTGCTCAAATTGTGGTCAAAAAGTCCCTAAAGAATTGTCGCAAAGAATTCATTCTTGTCCGCACTGCGGTACAGTAATAGGCCGCGATCTCAACGCTGCAATCAATATAAAAAATAGGGCGGTAGGGCATTCCGTCCTTAAAGCTCGTGGAGTCCTATGCAATAGCAGGACTGCGAAACGAGAAGCCCACGCCATACCTTAAGGTTAGCGTGGGAGTATGTCACACTCTAATGATGATGATTATTTGGACAAGTTTGTAAATCTTGACTCATCAACTCCTCACTTTTTGCCTTTTGGTTTTCATCTACAGCTTCTAAACCAACCCAATTATTAACAACTTCAACATCGAATCCCACTTCTCTACGATCGCCTACTTGTATTAGAGGGCGACGAATTAACAATGGGTCATTTACCATCATTGTTAGGGCAGTTTCCGCATCAGTTTGTTCGGGAAGTACTTCTCCAGATTTAACTTTTGGAGCTGCTTTATTAAACCACTCCGCTACTGGGCGATCGCCAAAAAATAAGCGTAAATTATCTTTTGTCCAAGCTTCCTTCAACAAGTTATGAGTTTCTAATTGATGACCTGCTGCTTCTAGCAAAGTCTTTTGCTTAGTATTGTTTTTGCAGCCTGGTTTTTCATAAAAAATCACCTTTGCCATTCTATTATCTCCTAAGCAGTTTTTTGGTGATTTTTCAATCTTAATCCCTGATTAAATAGCAAATTGTAACTAATTATCAAGAATTTTTATTGTCAAGTATGATATAATTTTATCTTGAAATTTTCAACCAAATTACAGCACTTTTGAGGATAGTGAAGCACAGTTTAATACTAATTTCTATTCCCTATTTCTTATGTTGATTTTTATGATTAACTCATCTTCTTGCAAATTTCTGTTTTCTGCTTCCTTTTTAAATCAAATAATTAGCTATTTAATCACTATATTTTTGATTAGTTTTCCTCAGCCAAGTTTGGCAGAAACTGTATTAGAAAAAATTCAACAAACGAGGGTACTAAAAGCGGGAGTCAGAGGTGATGCGGTTCCATTTAGTTACATCAACAGTCAAACGAATCAATTAGAAGGTTATTCAGTTGAATTAATTAAATTAATTCATCAACGTCTAGAGCAAGAGTTGGGTAAACCAATTAAACTAGAGTTGCAAAAAATATCTCTAGAAGAACGTTTTCAATTAATCGAAGATGGAAAACTAGATATTGTCTGTGCTGCTACAACTATTAATAATGCCAGGGAAAAAGTAGTAGATTTTTCCATTCCTTTTTTCACTACAGGGATTCAATTGTTAGTCAAAAAAACAGATGCAGAAAAGTTTAATCCAATCAAAGGTACTAGAGAAAAAATATCAATAGGCTTATTAGAAGGCACAACTACCGAGCAGGAATTTCGCCCTATTTATCCCAATGCAAATTGGCAAGCAGTTTCTAATAGAGCAGAAGGAATTAATCAATTATCTGAGGGTAAAATTGATGCTATTGCTAGTGACGGTATTTTGTTAATAGGAGCAGTTTGGCAACAAAATCAAAATCTCACTGAGTTTACACTAATTCCTAAAATTCCTTTTACTTTTGAAAATTATGGATGTATTTTGCCATTGCAAAATCCAGACTGGGATAAATTTGTCGATCTTACTATTGCTAGTGATGAAAATACCCAACTTTTACAGCAGTGGTTTGACCATAAAAAAGGTAAGTTTCCTTATGAAGGCTTTAGATAATATCCGACAAATATAGCAATTCTGATGAGAATTAAGAATTGAGGATTCAGAAGTAATAAGTTCCTCTGCAAAATTAATTACCGAAATATTGTGGTTTAAAGCCTCCCCTTTTAAGGGGATAATAAATAAAAATTTTCCTGTTTGTCAATCCTCTTCTTTTCAAGGAGAGGTAATTCTTAATTCTCAATTCTCAATTCTTGAAACATCCTTTTGACTCCCTGTTCCCTGTTCCCCCTCTCAACTAAACTAGGAAATTTATTTTGGACAACTACTTAGTAGAAGTTAAACGAATGCTTGCTTTATTCACTAAAAAGCTGAGAGCTGAATGTTTACAATATAATTTTCTGAATTAATCTTTGAATACCCGTATCAAAATAATAAGGCAGGATGAATTTGAATTAACAAAATATAGCACTACCCATTTAGGGTGCGGACATTAGATAAATCCTGTTTGTGTTTTACTGCGCGACATAAATGCCGAGCATAATCTAGAAAAGCATTTCCACGCCAAAAACTCATTTAGAGATTACTCTTGAATTTTGACTTGCCTGTAGCGCTATAAAATCCTGTTTATCAATTCTGTTGCAAGTATATTTCAAAGAAAATTTATGATTAACCAAATAATGAAAATAGAGGAATTATTAAGGCAATATGCAATAGGAGAAAGAAATTTTAGTGGCCTATACTTACATGAAGTACATTTGCTAGAAGCTAACTTAGAAGGCGCTAATTTTTTTGAAGCTGACTTAATAGGTGCCAACCTCAGTCGGGCAAACCTCAGTCGAGTAAACTTGGCCAAAGCAAATCTTAGTGGAGCAAATCTAATTGGAGCTGATTTAAGTGAAGCAAATTTGTCAGGTGCCCTTCTAGTAGGAGCTAAACTTAATATAGCTGATTTAACGGGAGCAAAACTAACCAGAGCAGACCTAAGTCGTGCTAATTTGAGTCAAGTTAATATGATAGATGCTGATCTCTCAAGAGCTATCCTCTATGAAACAGATTTACATGGAGCTAACTTATATGGTGTTAATTTCCGACGAGCTATTCTAAATGAAGCTGACTTAATCGGCGCTAACCTCACTAGAGCAGATATGGCAGGAGTAGACTTAATTGGAGCGAATCTAATGAGAGCAGATTTAACAGAGGCGATTTTAAGTGCTGCTGACTTAAATGGAGCGAGTCTTTTGGGTGCTAATATTTCTGATATTAATTTGGTTGGAGCTGCTCTTCAAACAGCAATTATGCCAGATGGTACAAGTTATGAAGAATTTAGCAGAGCTATGCAAAATTAGTGGATAATCAAGCCACTCTAATACCATGCAATTATTATAGGTTGGGTTTTGCTCCACAACATCAAAAGTGCCAGCGCAACCCAACAAATACTTATTATGAATATAGCTTTAAGCACTCCCTTACTTTGTAGGTAAAGGATCTAAATTTTATCAATTTTCTAACACTTCTTTGTAGTGCTATATATTTCAGTTTGGAGAATAAGATTCTATAAAGAGTCAAAAACTCGAAGTTTGGTACAGCTTTAGTCACCAAACCTCTACGGAGCGTGAATTGTACCGATACTACTGCGTTTTATATCACATATATTAAGTTTTCTTCTTCAATCGGTCAAAATTTTTTCTTATAAGTATTTAACCGAACATAATATTACCCGAAAGCGAAATTTAAGTAACACTATGCTTAGATTTATTTATTTGGTGTTAATATAGCACCAAAATATGCTTTTTTTAAAGATTTAAAAATGAGACTCAAAATCTTTTATGCTGTCTTAGTTTTTACTACAGTTTTTCCTAATCTTCCAGCTATTGCTGAGAATATCCAACATACACAAAAATTATTATCTAGCAAACAATGTCCTAATTGCGAACTAACTGGTGTTGGTTTGGTCTTGGCAAATCTTCAAGGTGCTAACCTGGAGGGAGCTAACTTAAGTGGAGCTAATCTCAGTCGTGCGAATTTAACAGGGGCAAATTTATCTGGTGCTAATTTGGCTGGTACAAGTTTATTTGGTGCGAATTTAACAGGTGCAAATTTATCTGGTGCTAATTTGGCTGGTACAGATTTAAGAAGTGCTTATTTAACAGGTGCGAATTTAACAGGTGTTGACCTCAAAAATGCTTTTTTATTAGGTGTTGTGGGAATGCCATCTAATGTAGGTGAAGCTGAAGATTTTTATCGGTTAGGAATTGCTGAAGCAAAGGAAGGACATTATAAAGATGCTGTTAGATATTATAACCAAGCTATTAGTATGAAATCCGATTTAGCTGCTGCTTATTTTGCTAGAAGTATGGCTTTTGCAGACTTGGGAAATCTTGATGCAGCTCTTGCAGATGCTGAAAAATCTAGGGATATTTTTGTTTCTAAAGGTAGCAAAGAAGGTGAAGAATTATCAGAATATTTGGTGGAAATTATTGACCTACGTTTGAATCCTCCAGAACCAGAAAAACCTAATCAATTTGTACACGCTATTGGTTCTTTACTTCCTTCTTTATTAAGGTTAGCATTTTAATCAGTTATCAGTTATCAGTTATCAGTGCTTCTGGAAATAGTAAGGTTTATTTTTTTCATCCCCTTAAAATGATTATAAATAATCTTAAAAAAGAGGTTAAAATTTTGAGGTTAATCTTGTTGTAAATACGGCCAAGACAAGTTACTTTCTCCGATATATTTGGGGAAAAATAAAAGATCATAATCTACTAACTGAACTTTTTGGGAATCTGTATTATTAAGACAGAACAATAGGAGAAACTCCACTTTGTGACTGCAGATTATCTATTCTTTTAAGATAGTCGCTCACTGGTGAGCTTAATTCTTTATCTAGATGTTTTTTGAGACGCTCCCTAATAATGTTCTTGTGTATACCCGATTGTAGTTCTTCATCATTTGCTTCCATGCAGATACGTAGTAAACTTTCATAAATCGGTTGAGTAGTATCATACTCAAACCCTCTACAAATTTTTCACTAAATAAACTGTACCTTTGAAGTAGGTCTTTAAATATTTGTGAACGACAACTTTCGAGATAGTCAATGTTCTCAATAACATGATTTCTAGAGCTATTATCTGTAACGCCTGATTCCAAACAAACCTTTCCTGCAATAAGCTGGAATAACCGACATTTCCATTAGAATCATCTAGGTTTGTTTGTTACTTCAGTTGGTATTTTAACATTTGCTTGCCTGAGAATTTCAGAATATATTTGGCTAATATTTGTTCTGTTAGTACTACATTCTTTATCTGGTAAATTTTTTCTTCTTAGCACTGTTTTACCCTGCTTTGAAGCACCATGAATAATTAGGTGACTTCCAGAATCAAGCAAATATCTAAATTGTTGATCAAGATTGTTTCTATCAACATAGGTATGTTTAGCAACGTTTGGTGAAATTCCAAAAACCTGATCCAATTTAAATTTGCGTGCCGTATCGTATTCTTTTCTGAAGACTTATTTGAGTTTCTTAATTTTTCTGGGTCTACTATAACCAAGCAGACTAGATATAATCAAGTTAGTGGACTGACACATCTAAAAATGGTGCGTTACGATGGATTTTTCTAGGAGATAAATAGTAAAAATTTCCGACTATTGCGTATAGAACAATAATAAATTCATTTTCTTAAGCACCAATCTGCCAGAGGAGATGAATAGTGAAAATTTCCTGCTATTGCTTATAGAGCAATAATAAATTCATTTTTTGAAGCACTCAGGCAGAGGAATTGAGTAGTGAAAATTTCCGAATAGACCGACACATCTCAAATGTTATATTAGAAAAAAACCCTCAAACCTTACTATAATAAGAATTATACGAAAAAATCTAATGCACAATTTTAGATGTGTCAGTCTACTACTAGACTCTGCCACACTCCCCATCCTTTCCTGATTAACCCCTTCCCGGCAAAAAACTACTACTTAACTTCTTAATAGCAGTATTAGCAATATCCGCATAACGCAATTCTCCACACAGAATTTTACTCATTACTGTGGTAGCTGCCGGTAACTTAACCCCCACTTTATAAGCTACTTTAGGAAACCGATAAAATGCTCCGGCTAAACGACCCGCCCAAACCATATCTGCACCCCATTCTTCATTAATTATCTGAGTATATTTCTTCAGAGCATCCCCATTACCTCCTAAAGCTTCATCTATAGCTTCAGCAGCTTTTACACCACTAAAAATTGAAGGGCGAATTCCTTCTGCAGATAAGGGGTCTGATAAACTTGCTGCTTCTCCAGCTAATACAGCATTTTGAGTGTGAAGATTTCTATCTCCATCCCATAGAGAAATAGCTCCTTCTAATAATTCATTTTGACTTACATTTGCACCAATTTGTTGAGCATATCCCATCAAATCTTTAGAGAGATTTTTGGCTTCCCCACCTCTAAAAGTAGCAATACTAATTGAATAGGAATCAGCTTTAGGAAAACCCCAAATATTTCCATTTTTAACTGAACCAAATTCAAAGCTAGCTTTTTGATTAGAGTCATTTAATGGTGCTTCAAAAACTATACTTTGGCGTTTTTTAGATTCTTTAAAACCTAACCATTTAGCCATTGGACCTTTAGCTCCATCAGCAGCAATTAAATAACGACCAGTAACAGGTTCCGTACTTGTTTTAAGTTCCCAACAATCGCTTTTAAATTCAATACCTGTAACTTCTGTTTTGTCTCTTAATTCTGCACCTTGTTCTGTAGCTTTTTGGATCAGAAAATGATCAAAAACATCCCGTTTTACCATCCACATAGGAACAGGCAAATCTGCTTCTACAGGGTCTTCTAATTTCCATGTATAACGAATTTTTTTGACCTTGAGAGAAATTGCCGGGCTTAAATCAAAGTCGAACCATTGAGCGATCGCTGGAGAGACACCACCACCACAAGCTTTAACCCTAGGCAAAGATTCTTTTTCTATAACTAAAACAGAATGTCCTTTCTTTGCTAAATGATAAGCGGCTGTTCCTCCTGCTGGGCCTGCTCCTACGATGATACAATCAAACATTTTTTCTAACTTTAATACTGAGATTTTTTATGATTTGGTAGAACGGGAAAAAGTCAATTGAGTAGGGGTGGTTCCTAATAGTTATAGATAAGTGATTGACTTAATCAAACTATCTATAAAACCATCCCCTGTAAAAGTTACAAGTTCCCACCTTACCTATTATTCTCTAAGATACTCCATTTTGCAGTTCTTGTCGATATAGAGGTTTTTGAACTCTTGATTTTTTACTTTTTACTTTTCTTTATCTGTATGTTCAAGATTTTTTTAAACCGTCGTAATATCCTTCTCTTTAGCAGCTAGTAAATCATCTATTTTGGCAATATATTTATCAGTTTTCTTTTGAATTTTGTCTTGCAAATCTCGTGATTCATCCTTAGAAATATCACTCTTTTTTTCTTGTTTACGAACTGAATCTACAGCATCACGACGAATATTCCGGATAGAAACTTTCCCCTCTTCAGCAAGTTTTGCTGCTAACTTAACCATTTCTTGACGACGCTCAGTTGTTAGTGGGGGAATATTTAACCGAACAATAGATCCGTCATTGTTGGGAGTTAAACCAACATCCGACATATTAATAGCTTTTTCAATCAAATTGAGGCTAGTTTTATCATAAGGTTGAATAGTAATTGTACTAGCATCTGGGACACCAATATTTGCCATCTCTCTGAGTGGAGTTGGAGCTCCATAATAATCCACTGTTATTCTGTCTAAAAGAGAAGGATTAGCTCTTCCAGTTCTAATAGTATTGAAGGAATTTTTAGTCGCTTCAATTGCTTTTTGCATCTTATCTTCAGCTTCTTCTAGATTCATCAAAACCTCCTACAATAGTTCCAATTTTTTCTCCCATAACAGCTTTACGGATATTACCCGAAACTGAAAGGTTAAATACAATAATCGGGAGATGATTTTCTTTACAAAGAGCAATCGCTGTACTATCCATTACCCGTAAATCTTGAGTTAATACCTCCCCATAACTCAGGGATTCGTATAGTTTTGCATCTGGATTCTTATGTGGGTCAGAATCATAGACCCCATCGACTTTAGTGGCCTTAAAAATTACCTCTGACTCAATTTCTGCTGCTCTCAGAGCAGCAGTAGTGTCAGTGGTAAAAAATGGATTACCAGATCCCGCACCAAAAACTACTACTCGACCTTTTTCTAGATGGCGAATAGCTCGGCGACGAATATAAGGCTCGGCCACTTCCTGCATAGCGATCGCTGTTTGGACTCTTGTTGGTACTCCTGCTTGTTCCAGGGCATCCTGTAAGGTGATGGCATTCATCACAGTGGCAATCATACCAACATAATCTGCTGTTGCCCTATCCATTCCCTTAGAAGCTGCTTTCACACCTCTAAAAATATTACCGCCTCCAACTACAATTGCCATTTGGATTCCTGTGGCCACTACTTCGGCCACTTCCTGAGCAATTCCTTGGACTACTGCTGGGTCAATGCCATAGCCCAGACTCCCCATCAGGGCTTCGCCACTCAACTTGAGCAAAACCCGTTGATAAACTGTCCCCATGCTGTGAGTATTTTCTCAACTAAAGTTGCTTCCACAATACGATACCAGTTGAGTTACTTTTTTCGACTATCTTAATTCTTGAGAATTAGAGCAGATTCGATGATTCATTTGGTATATATAGAAGTCAGAAGTTACAACTCAACTGCTATAAATATTTTTTGCTTTCTCCCTATCTTCTGTACTTGCTTATATGGCTATGCTTTATAAACATTTTTTCTCCCTTATTCCGTACTGCCCTACTCCCCCGATCCATTTCTACCGCCATTTTATTGAGCAACCAATAGGTTCTGTCGTAGATAGAGTTACTACCTCACCTTCCAGAAGTTGGGCGATCGCCTGACGTAAATAAGCAACTTCTACTGCTTCTGGCTGATTAACATTATCATCTATTAAGCCACAATATCTTAACTTTCCTTCCCGATCCAATAAAAAAGCCTGGGGTGTTTTCTCAGCCCCAAAACTGATTGCCACATCTTGAGTCATATCCCGAACATAGGGAAAATTAATTTCATTATTAGTTGCAAATTCTTTCATTTTTTCAAAGCTATCTGCTGGAGAAATTATCGCATCATTAGCATTCATGCCAATTATGATTACTCCTTGGTCTTGAAAATCTTTTTGTAGTTGTTTAATCCTTTCAACATAAGAATTTACTTCTGGGCATTGATTACTCAAAAAAATCACACAAACTACTTGAAAATTTTCTAAATATCTAGCTAAATGATGAACCTCATCATCTACTCCTGGCAATTCAAAATCTGGAGCATAATTATCAATTACAGTGCCATTAGTTTCAGTTAAATTCATATCTCTAATTCCCTATGAAAAAGTTACCTTACTTAAAATAAAATATCTTTCTATAATATCTCATCTTGGGTAAGCATTAAGCAATCATTTATCAGTCATCAGCTGATAGCCAGATAAACTATAAATCAATGATAATTAAAAGTATTAATCGAGGGCATAGCCAACAAAAAAATAAGGTAAGGTCAATACCATCCTCTGGAAAGGAGATGAAAAAATATTCGATTCAGTATTTTAAGCATAAGACTTCAGAGGTTGTTACTGTTTCGCTATGTGACATGAAACGCTGCGCGACATGAATGCGTAGCATGACCTAGTAAAGCTCCAATCATAAGAGGCTAACAGATAACTGAAATAACCCCACTCTATCTATTTTCCCTTCATTTTTATTAGTGAGATGCTAATTCCTAATAGCTGTTTGCACAGCATTCCCCAGGAAATGCTTACTATCTTTCTACCAGTTTTGAGCTAATGCTTGATAACCAATAAGTTTATAGACTAATTTCGCTGCTGTAAACTCAGATACTACCGAATCATTAATTGGAGATAACTCCATAATGTCACAACCTACTACTTCATGTAATTCAAAAACTCTCCGCAAAAATACAGTTAAAGAATACCAATTTATTCCTCCTGGCTCTGGTGTACCAACACCAGGAATTAATGTTGGGTCAATTCCATCTAAATCTATTGTTAAAAATACAAGTTTAGTCTGAATACTAGCTATTGCTTTTTCCATCCAATCTGATTGAATAGCTATTTCTCTTGCTCTAAAAACGGTTAAATTTTTCTCCTTGATTAAATCTGCTTCTTCTTTGCAAATTGCCCGAATACCTATTTGTATTGTTGGTAAACCCATCTCAAATATTCGTCGCATCACACAGGCATGGTTATATATTGAACCTTCATATTCATATCTCAAATCCCCATGGGCATCTATTTGAATCACAGTGAAAGGTTTATCAAAATATATTTTTTTATAAGCCTTTACTATCCCATTTGTAATGCTATGTTCTCCACCTATAGCAATCACAAATTTTCCATCACTCACTAATTTTTCTACTGTTTCTTGAGTAACTTTTAGCATATCTAATGGGGATATTTTTTTTCCATTACGAGTATCTGCTATAGGTTCGTGAGTATAGATACCAACTTCCAAACCTGTTTCCCTATCTAATTCTTCGTCATAACATTCTAACTGTTGAGAGGCATCTAATAATACTGCCGGACCATTAACACAACCTCTTCTATAAGTAGTAGTTGCTTCATAAGGAATTGGTACAATTACTACTTTAGCAGTCGTGTAATCTGGCTCAATTTCTGAACCAATAAATGGTAGAAGTGATGTAGGGTAAACTAATGACATTTTTTTGACTATATTAATTTTCTAGAAGCAGACTAAAACGGGCTAAAAACTGATAATATTTATCTAACTATTATAAATAATAAATTCTACTTGCCCGAAATAAATAACTAACTTAGGGTTTGCCGAATAAATATTTTGGGAAAGGGCTAGTACCGCTACGCGGAAGTCAGAATTCTGAATTCGGAATTCATAAGTTTTGATTGGTAAGGCTTTGTCACTGGTCACTTATTTCCGTCATCCTGCACTAGGAGTAACAATTCAGAATTCAGAATGAATGGGGAATTAGAGAGGATTTAGTCGGAAGAATTTTCCTTCAATTTTTCCCGCCCTTGTCCCCTCAAAATTCTCATATTTTCAGCTTAAGGAGGTACTGATAATTGATAATTGATAACTGATAACTGAATAATGATTACCACAAAAACTTGGACATGGAGAGGTTGGCCTATCTGCTACGAAAGCCAAGGAGAACAGGGACCTCCCGTAATATTAATACATGGTTTTGGAGCTTCTTGGGGACATTGGCGCAAAAATATTCCTGTATTAGCTGCCAGTTTTCGCTGTTATGCTATTGACTTACTTGGTTTTGGTGGTTCAGCTAAACCTACCCCAAGCAAAAATGTTACCTACACATTTGAAACCTGGAGTCAACAAATTAGTGATTTTTGTAGAGAAATAGTTGGCGCTCCTGCTTTTCTTGTGGGAAATTCTATTGGTTGTATTGTTGCGATGCAGGCAGCAGTTGATAATCCCAATCTTATTTTAGGGGTAGGAATTATTAACTGTTCTTTACGACTTCTGCACGAAAGGAAACGCTCTACTATTCCTTGGTATCGTAGTCAGGGAGCATATATAGTACAAAAATTGCTAAAAGTCAAGTGGATAAGTCAGTTATTTTTTAACCAGTTGGCAACAAAGAAAACTGTTAGGCGAGTATTGTTAGAGGCATATAAACGTTCTGAAGCGGTTACTGATGAATTAATCGATCTATTATTGAAACCTGCAAAAGATGAGGGAGCAGTTGACGTTTTTGTAGCTTTTACTAGTTATTCTCAAGGACCTCTAGCGGAAGATTTATTACCTATATTACCCTGTTCAGCGATAATTTTATGGGGAGAGGAAGATCCTTGGGAAAATATTGAATTGGCAAATGAATTTGCCAAGTTTAAAACTGTAGAAAAATTTATTCCTTTGCCTGGAGTTGGTCATTGTCCTCAAGATGAAGCACCAGAATTAGTGAATCCTATTTTAGAGGAATGGATATTAGAAAAATGGAACCCTAAAGTTTAGTGCTAGATTATCAAAATTTTTGGTATTTCATTATATAGATAATCGATAATGAATAATTACTTCAAGAAAAACCGTAACGGAATTGAATATAAGAATAAGAAAATATCCTAGCACTTTTTTTATGTTGAAATAGAATGCTTTATACCTTTACTTTTCAGTAACCCTAATTATAGCAATGAGCGCTGGTGTGTTTACATGATACAAATAATTACTAATGTAGTAAATTCAAAGTATTGGTAATATTAGTAGAGCTTTGTATTACACTTGATGATAATAGTAGTATGTAAATATGTGAGCGCTCATTGCTATATATCATGTTCGGTGGCATCAGTATTCTAAGTAAGGGTAAGGAAGAAGGCTTTAGTTATCTAGAGGGAAAAAAGAATGGTTAAAAGCACGAAAAAACTTAAATTTCCTATAGATATTAACCCTCTTGTTTACACACTTCAATACCAGCGGATATTATAACAGCAGTTTTCATTAATATAGAGTACAGAGATTTGGGTTTATAAAGAAGAAGGAAGAAGTTTTTTAGTCTACCTTTATGAAAACCCCTATAATAAAAAATTATAAAGAATAACAAGGAGGTAAAAGCAATTGATAAATTGAGATATAATTATCCATTATTAATTTTGGATGGCTGAGTGCTCAAAGATGTTTGCGCAGCATTCTGCAGAAAATGCTGACAATTTTATAATTAAGCTTTATTACGATCTGCCATTTGATTTTCAAATATCTCTAAAGTTCTTAGAAGAGAAATTGATGACTGAAAAGCTTCTTCAGTAAGTTCTATTTTTTCTTCAGGTGTGTCAACTATTTCATCAGCTAGTAATGTTAAAGAACCAATAATTTTGTTGAGAAAACCACGAGCTTCATAAGATGCCTTAGCTAAAACTTGCTGGTCAATATATTTATCAGCTTCAGATGGGTCACCAAACTGTATAGAATATAGACGATGATAGTAACCATCTGGTTTTTCTAGAAGTTCTAAATGAGTACCCATTTCAACTAACTTTCCACGATCTAAAACAGCTATTTGATCAGCATTTTGAATTGTTGAGAGACGGTGGGCAATAACTAAAACTGTGCGATCGCGACTTAATTTATCAATGGCCTCCTGCACTAAACGTTCAGAAACTGTATCAAGGGCACTAGTGGCCTCGTCTAAAATTAATATTTCTGGATCTTGCAATAGCGCCCTAGCAATGGCCAATCTTTGTCGTTGACCTCCCGAAAGCATGACACCGCGATCCCCTATCTCAGTTTCCCATTGTTTGGGCAAGCCCATAATAAAATCATAAGCATTAGCTTGTTGAGCCGCTTTAATAATTTCATCTTCTGTAGCATCAGGACGAGCATAAATAATATTATTTTTTACCGTATCGTTAAACAAATGAGTAGTTTGACTAACAATACCAGTCTTCCTCCTGAGACTGGTAATATCAAACTCACGCAAGTCAATACCATCTATAGTAATTGAACCAGAAGTAGGGTCATAAAATCTTGGTAGTAGATCGGCAAATGTTGACTTACCTGCTCCTGAACCTCCGACTAATGCTAAAGTTTTACCTCTAGGCACAGATATATCAACATTTCTGATAACTAAATTATCAGTACCTGGGTAAGAGAAGGAAATTTTCTTAAAATGAATTTTTCTCCTCACCTTTTGAAAAGGTATGGAACCAGGTTTCATAATTGGTTTATTATCTCTTCTCCATAAGTCTACAGCCATATCAAAACTAGCGGCACCTTTGGCAATTTGATTGCGACTGTTATTAATTTGAGAGACAATAGGTAGTAGACGAAATAGAACTAAAAGATAGGTAAGTAGGATAGCAGAAACATTTGCAATTTGATCGGCAAATAAATATCTACCTAATAATAAAATACCGATTACTGTCATCATGCTTGTCACTTCATTGACAGGAGCTATTAACGCTGAATTCATTTTTGCTCTCAACGCTATATCCTCAAGGGAAAGCATTAATTTTCTTAACTGTTTATATTCTCTATTTTCACTACTTACTGATTTAATTAACCGAATACCACTTAGAGTCTCAATTACCTTAATTGCATAATTTTTTTGTTCCTTATTTAAAACAACTCCATATTTCTTTGACTGACGAATAAATAGCTGATTAATTGCTGCTATTAAACCTACCAATAGAGAAGAAATTAAAGTAAGTTGCCAAGAAATAGAAATTAGTAAACTGACAAATAAGGAAATAGTGATTAATTGAGTTATTAAATTAACATAAGCACTAATTGTTCCTGTACATTGAGCTGTATCTGAGCCTAAACGTTTTGTTAAATCTCCCACTTTTACTTTCGTGAAGAAATCTAAATCGCTATCCATTAATGTTTGGAACATTTCCGACTTAATAGTATTTGTCAGACTACGATTAAAGGCTACTGTCAATAAACTTCTTAAATATGTCGTTAAATTTTTCAGAACAATAGTTAATATAACTGCTAAAAGCATCACCAGAAGGCGATACTTTTCTGGAACTCCATCAAAAGGAGATAGTAAAAATTTAATTATCGGTGGAGAACCTTTCAGCTCAATTTCTTGCCCAGAAATTTGCAGTAGTATAGGTACTATTAGTGCTGTATTAACTCCATTAAATAATCCGCTAGCAAATCCTAATATAATATTTCCAATAATTTGAATATTGAAAGGTTTACGAAGAATAAATTTTAAGATAAATTCTCTTGCAGACATTAATATTTTCCTTGTGTCTAAATTAAATTCTCTGAATTATTACTACTTTTAATATATACTTACTAAATTTTGATTAAGTCTGATAAAATAGTTGCCATAGCATCAATACTATAGTTTTTAATACATCTTTCTCTAGCCTTAATTCCTTGGCTATTTGCTGCTGTTAAATCATTAAATATTAATTCAATTTTTGCTGCTATTTGTTCGGGAGAACTAGGTTCAACCAAATAACCAGTATCGCCTACAATTTCAGGAATATCCCCCACTTTTGTTGCGATAATTGGTTTAGCCATTGCCATTCCATCAGTTAATTTTAATGGAAATTGTGCCTTGGCTTCAGGAGTATCTCTTTGAGGAACTACTATTATATGAGCCGCAGCTACAATTTCTGGCATAACTGTAGGTGGATATTTTTCCATTTGAATTATCCAACGTCCCCATTTTTCTTTTAATTGACGATCATAATCGTCATAGGGACTACCACCAACAATTACCAATCTTAAATCTGGCTGATTAAGTTTGTCTAAAGCTATTAAAACATCCTCCACTCCTTTATAAGGTCGGGGCGCTCCTGGAAACATTAATATTCTATAATCACTCAAGCCATAACGAGTTCTACTTACCTCTGGATCGTACTTATTTGGGTCAAATAAATTTGTGTCTTTGCCATTTGGCAAATAAATACCACCAAAACGTTTTTTGAGAAATTGATTGTGTAGAGTAACCCTGTCTGCTCTTGAGGTAAAACTTTCGATCCATTTTAAATAAAAGGGATGGTCTGGTTGTCGTAATGCTCCTTCTGGCTTCAAAATATCTCTAGCTAATTGTTTAATACTAGGACGATATTTCCAATTATCTCCTCCATGCCAGCTTAATTCCCAATCATCAATATCCAAAAATACTTGCCTACTGGTCTGCATTTTTTTGATCAGGGCTAAACCAAGACTACTTGGTTTAAGTTTGTAAGCATAAATAATATCTCCACTAATTTTATCTAACAGTTCTTTAGCAGAAAGTAAAAATCCTGGATAATATTTTTTGCTATAAATAGGAATAATGGATATTTCTGTCTGACTAATATTTATAGGAGAACTTGCATCAACAAAGCCTAATATTTCTACATCACATCCAATCTTTTTTAGAGCTTGAGACAATAAAAAAGGACGGACTGCTCCTCCCCATCTGCCAGCTCCACTGCTAGATAGATCGCTAGCTATTATGGAAATTTTTACCAAATCTGCAAGCCTCCAAATTCTAGGTTAGTACAAAAATTTTTAACCATCTCAAGTAGTGATAGAACTCCGTTCTGCTTCTTGATAAAACTACGTTTCACTACGCGATCGCCAGTCAAATTTGCCTAATACTTTTTTAATTTAACCATAAATCTACTTAATGTTAACCTAGTTAAACTCTTTCATGGAAGTCAAAAGTCAAAAATCAAAAGTCAAAAGTAATATTTGATAGACTTGAAACTTTGATACCACAGTAATTTCTGGAAATTATTTCACATATAAAGTTTGAAATTTTTTGTGACATCCTTAAAGTGAATTGGTATTAGAGAGTAAAAAAAATTAGATATTTCAAATCTTCCTTATGTATCCTGAATAGAAATTACTAAGTATAGTAATTTTTAACTATGAGCTAGGTAATAAATTTGAGATTTTAGGTAATAGGGATACAGGTGGGAACAGATAACAAGAAAAAAACTTTACCTCAAAAAGGTTGAACAACCATCGCTACACGACTAAGTATTTATATTTATAGTATTTTTCATTAAGTCTGGAAACTTACTTAGACTTCAACCATTTATTGAAAGGGCTGACAAAATTCTCTCTATTCCATTCTTATTTAAAATGACTATATCTAGAATTATATTATCTACTTGAGTCGCTCCCCAACTAGTGCTATTTCATTCTAGATATGGGCAATTAATTTACTGGCTTTTAGCCATCATAAGTTCAAATTTAGCAAGGCTGACACTACGCATTCTTGTCAATACACAGAAATACACTTTTGAGAATTAAATAACCCTACTCCCCAACTTAGTTTCATCTTTACCCATAATCTTTATAAATTAACAGTATGAATTGCTATTAACTTAGCCAGATACTCATTAATTCCAAAAAGAATAATAAATTCACAATTAGTCAATTAAAAATTAAGCCAGTCAGACAAATTAAATTAAATTTAATCTAATTTAATTTTAATAACCTTTTGACCCTTTTCTGCCAACCAAGTTGGGAACAGGATATATATCCGGAAGCCGATATGTCATTCCACAGAAAATTATTAATAATTCCTATTTCTACAGATAACCTAGCACTAGGAGTTAAGCCCAAACCCATAGTTCACGCAATAAATAAAATGTTGCTATATCTAGAGATACACCACTAAAGCCAACTATAACAAATCGGAGCAATCTACTAATTGGTCATTTGCCAATCTTAAAGTTAGCAAGTGTTATAAATATTCTATATATATATTGTTTCCAGGTAACTTTGCTTTCTCCTCCTAAACGTTCTTGAAAAACATAGCCTACTTCTACACCCACGGAATATTACCTCGGCAGAAAACTTCAATGATACCTGATAGAGAAAAATAAAAGTTAGAGAACTTATTTTCTCTAAATTCATATCCATCATACCAGCTTGATTAATTATCATAAATCAAGTTGATTTTACCCATTTGAATTAAGTCAAATATCTGATTAATTTGGTGTCTTTCTTCATCTGTTATTTTTTTACCACATAAAATTGAGGAAGTAAGTTGTAGGTGTTCATTACGATTAAGTTTACCCGATGTCATAATTCGGTTCACCATTTGATTGATTGTTACCTTTGGTTGATTTTGCTCACTCCATAACATAACTTCTTATCTACTATCTATAATTTTTTGATTTAGGATTGATTGTATCAGGACTTACTCTAAAGATACTATATGTAGATGTAGAGTTCAAAAACTATAACGTTATAGTTTTTTGCACTATATATATTGTCTCTGCGCAAGTCATATATGTCAATAATACACCTATGAAACTACTATTAAACCAAGAATATAGAAATCCTCAGTGTGCTTGTAGAAAAATATCTTGAAATAGTAGAAATAGAGGTAATACATTCATAATTTTTATATATTTTTTGATTTTTGACAAATCATTTCATAGTACCTTTATTCTCTAATTAAGTTAATTTAATAATATAAGAGAGTAAAGATTCTTGAATAAAAATTTTGTAGATAAGGCATTAATTTAGTTTTTATGGAAATTTATCGACTACCAGCACTTTCAGATAACTATATCTTCTTACTACATGACCCAAATCAAAAGATTGCGGCTGTAGTTGATCCAGCCGAAGTCAAACCAGTGCTAGAGAAAGTTCAATCACTGGGGGCTGAGTTGGTGGCTATTTTCAATACTCATCATCACCACGACCATGTAGGTGCTAATCAACACTTAATCCAAAAGTTTCCCCAATTAACAGTTTATGCTGGAGTTGAGGACCGAGGTAGAATTCCTGGACAAAAGGTATTTTTACAGGAAGGCGATCGCGTCCAGTTTGCCCAGCAAGTGGGAGAGGTTTTATTTGTGCCTGGTCATACAAGTGGCCATATTGCTTATTATTTTCCTCCTTTAGTTGCTGGAGAAACAGGAGAATTATTTTGTGGCGATACTTTGTTTGCTGGTGGTTGTGGTCGTTTATTTGAAGGGACACCAGTCCAAATGCTAGAGTCTTTGAGTAAGTTGCGTAATTTACCTGAAAATACACGAATATGGTGTGCCCATGAATACACTTTGAAGAATTTACAGTTTGCTATGACTGTCGATCAGGAAAATCCTGACTTACAAGCTCGTTTTGCTGAAGTTAAGGCAGCACGCAGTCGTAATGAAGCAACTGTACCATCGATGATTGGTGTAGAAAAACTTACAAATCCTTTTCTGCGCTGGGATCAACTTCCTTTACAATTAGCAGTTCAAAGTCAAGATCCGGTACAAACTTTTGCCCGTCTGCGAGGAAAAAAGGATAGATTTTAACTTAACGTTCGAGGCAATTCTACATAGACGAAAGAATTGTTCAGGTTGCATTTCACTTTTTGGTATTCCTGCATAGTAATGGTGAGAACATATATTTTTTTCCCACACCTCCCAAACTTACCAAACCTCGTATACCATTACTATGCACCAGCATCCAGTTTTTTTAGGCTTAAAGGGAGTTTGATGTTTTTGTGGCCTAACTCAAAGATATAAATCTCAAAAGGGCAAAGGGAATAGGTCATTTTATTTGTCGGTTATCAGTTGCCCATTATAAGTACCTTGGGCCTGAAATACTGAAGTTTATTTTTTTCATACTCTATCCAAGGGTAGTTTATTAAGCTTATTTTTTGCTCAATAGTCTAAAAATCACTTAAATCTCTATATATGAAAAGAATAGGCTATTTGATCTGACAGCATTAGTGCATCAGCTTTTTGCTCTAATTTTTAAGGTATTTTTTTCTCAAGGACATGAGTAAATCTTTCAGGATCCCGTTATTTTATCAAAATAATTGGGTCTAAAATCCCCGCCTTAATTGGCAAAATGTTTTTGGAGGGTTGCTCAAGCATCCCCGTGAGAAAAACAACTTCTGTAGGTCGCCAATCCGACGGCTCCCCTATCTAAACTTCTGTTAAACTTTTCTGAAGGCTAAGAAAATGAAATTTAGGATATTTGCTTTTTTATGCCTGCAAGCTTAGATACTGTAAAGCTTCAATTGTGACTTTTGAGTAAAGTCACAAAAATTATTGTGAGCAATAGCATTTTTTGTACCTTAAGTATGTATAAATGAATAAGGTTTTATTGAGAATATAATTGTAAAAGGTAACTGGTTTTGGCTGTGAAATCCTTATTCCTGTTGTTTTCAAATCTCAATAGCTTATTTTCAAACATTTATTAAGCAAAATGTTAAAAATTGTAAAGAGTGTTAAGATTAAACTAGAATAAGAAACTAATTTAGAAAAATGCTAAACCCCAAATTGCCAGAACCAGACTTGCTTAAAGCTGTCCTGCAACCCTTGTTAGAGGATTTCAAGTATTGGTTTGAGCGCTCCCGCCAGTTATTGGAGAGAGAAGAAATTACTTTTCTGAGTAGCAGTGAGCAATTCGACTTACTTAATAGGGTGAAGCAAGCTCAACAGGAAGTAAATACAGCACAAGCTCTTTTTCAAGCAACTGGAGGTCAAGTTGGGGTAGAAACTACAGTGCTCATGCCTTGGCATCAGCTACTAACCGAATGTTGGCAAGTTGCGATGCGGTTTCGCAAAGAGCAATCTAGATAGAATGTAAAATCACGATCAAAGTTAGTCTAAACCTAGAATCATATCCTGAATCAAGAAACAGGTTGGGTTAGCTTTTGATTGGCAAACAGTTTTGAAGTTGATAATTGTTAATTTATAGTGACAACACGACCCACTCTGGAAATGATGATGACATACCCAAATAAGATAATTCCTGCTTATAAAACTTATCCAGACTGAAAGTGATAAAACCAGAAAAACTGTTTAACTTTTTTAAAATTTGCTAAGTGGCGATTTAGCCTTGAGGAGAAAACTATGTTACATCTGCTTTATATCCTAGCCTTCACTACTATTGCTGTTTTGGCTGTTCGTAATTTAATCCGTAGTCTTTTAACAGTGGGACTTGAGTCTCAATCTTTGTCCTCAAATCGAGGGTCGTCCAGTCGAGACTCCCATTCTAAGTCTCGTAGAATTCCACATCCAGAACTATTAGATGAATCTGGGAATTTTATTGATGAGCCTTTGTTAGTGATGCGCTCTGTTAATGTACAAGAAGCTCGTGAACAGTTGGATGCTATTTATAATTCTGAGGTTGGTTCAACTGGTGAAACTAGAGATGAAAAAAGTAAATAGATAAATACCATAAAATTAATAAAATGTCAAAAACTTGCTATTGGTTTGTTCCCTAAAAAACTGATAACCAATAGCAAGTTATTTTATACTTTATAAAAACAATTAGTTTAAAGATAGTAATTAAAGTTTGCTGAAAAATTGTTTTGCTGATTGGGATAATGCGAAATAAGCAATGGATAATAGTTTTACTATTAATTTTGATCTATTTTCCCCAGTTATATTAGGAAAATATCTATGTTTTTTACCGATATATTACACTTTTTTGAAGCTGATTCAGCAGACCCTAATTAAAACAATAAAGCGATTCAAAAAACGGTTCTCATGCATAGTAATGGTGAGAATATATTTTTTCCAACACCTGCCAGATTTCCTATACCATTACTGTGCATCATCATCAAAAAAAACTTTTGTATTATACTGGGGCGACTTATACCCAATTTTAAGTTCGTGGACAGACCTAGTGGAAGCTCTAGACTAGATTTAATCGAGACTAATGTAAAATAATTAATTTTTGTTCATTATGTGCAATGGCTAACAATTACTGGTATATTTGATAAAATTCCAACTAACTAAGTTTTTTATATACTAGCCAGAGATTATACCTCTTGCAGAGGAGCTTTTTATGTCGCCGAGCGAAAGCAAAACGGATACTAAAAGCTAAGGTGGAAAAAGTTTAAGTATCACAAATGATAGCAACATTTGATAAAGCGTTAACCTACTCAGAGGTTGAAAACCTAGTAGAAATAATTGCCCTAAAAATGTAGTGTGGTAAGGATGTCAAATCAACAATGTATATTTGATGTTAGTAATGCAGTAGGTTAAAAAGTAACCGCCAGATGACTATTCCCAAATCCGTATTAGCAGAATTAGTGCTAGAGGTTCCACAGCTCAGACCACAAATTTATTTTAAGTCATCTCTGACTGCTCTATCTCATGCGATGGAAGAGCAGGTGTTAGCAGGTTCTGATCGACCCCTGGTAATAGCAACTTTTCAGAAAGAGCGTTTTTATCGTCAAGAAGCTCACCGTTATCGAAGAATTGCTAAACTCACATCCCAAGTATATGTGCTAGCTGCACCAGAAACGGAGTTTAAAAATTCTTCTGAATATTACGAAACAGTAGCTTTTAATCCTAAAGATGCTTTAAGTAGGGAATGGAATCTATTGATCCTTGGTCAGGAATATTCAAGTTGTTTGATTTGCAATGAGTGTGATAATTCTGGCCTAGTTGATGAAACATCTCAGTTTAGTGGAATGGAGCAAGCACGGAGGTTTGAAGGTATCTGGACTTTTGACCGTCAGGTATGTCTCGAATCTGCAACATTATTACTTTATCTAATCCTTAAATATAGACCAGAGTTAAAGGAAAAGGTTCAACAAGCTGTAGAAATTTATGGCATCAATTTGGATTTAAGGAAGCGAAAAAAATCTGCTAAAAATAAATCTAGTTCTAATGGTCTTAATAAGAAAGCTTCAGAAGTAGTTGGAAATAATAACTTTAGTAATCCTTTTGCCCAACGTTTGGTGACTTATTTGCAAGCAAGTCAATATAAGTTAATTAAAGCTTATCGCTCAATTGCAGCTCAAGAACAAAAACAACGCTTAATTAATATTATCTCTACTGCCATGAGGCGATCGCTAGATCCTGATGAGATTATCAAAGTGGCAGTGCAAGAACTAGGAGAAGCACTTTTGGCCAGCCGATGTTTGATCTATCAGTGTCGGCCTGCGGATACAATAGGAACTATTACTCACGAGTATTTAAGTCCATCAGTTAAATCTTTGCTTAATCAGGTATGGCCTCTAAAAGAGAATTCCCTGTTTCAGAAAGTTGTTCAAACTCAAGGGCGAGTATATATAGAAGATACAAGTTTACTACCTGAGTATTTGCTGACAGAAACACTAGCAACTGAAAAAGATCGGGGCAAAAATTGTCTACAAAATTTAATATCTCAATGGGAGATTTCTAGGTGGTTGATGATACCGCTGTTGTATCAGGGACGACTATTAGGTATGGTGGAATTACATAATTGTGGATCGTGTCCCCATAAGTGGTCTGAAGAACAAATAGATTTAGTCGAAGCGATAGCTACTCAGTTAAGTATGACTTTGATTCAGGCAGAAACTTATACTCACCTAGAAGAATTAAATCAACAATTAGAGGCTCTTGACCGGACTCGGAGTAATTTAATTGCTATTACTGGCCATGAGCTAAGGACTCCTCTATCTACTATCCAAGTTTGCTTAGAAAGTCTTAGTCAAGAACCGGATATGCCTGAAGAGTTACGTCAAGTCATGCTAGAAACTGCATTGGCAGATGCAGATAGAATGCGTCATCTTGTGCAAGATTTCTTAACATTGTCTCATTTAGAAAGTGGCCGAGTTCAATGGAATATAGAATATTTACCTCTATTAGAATGTGTTGATTTAGCTCTAAGTAGTATCAAGGCCCACAAATTAGAACAGGAGTTGCCAAATATTACTACTCAGGTATCGGCAGAACTACCTTTAGTCTTGGCCGATGGAGAATGGCTAGTAGAGGTCTTGTCAAAACTTTTGGACAATGCTTGTAAGTTTACTCAAGCTGAAGGAAGAGTAATAATTAGAGCGACTTCTAATAGTGAGAATATGTTGAAGGTGACTATCTCTGATACTGGTCGTGGGATTGAACCTAATAGGTTAGAGGCTGTATTTGATCGTTTTTATCAAGAAGAAGGTGCTTTACGACGTAGTGTTGGTGGTACTGGCTTAGGTTTAGCTATTTGTCGTCAGATTATTAGTCGTTTAGGGGGTACAATTTGGGCTGAGTCGGCTGGTAAAGATCGGGGTAGTGAGTTTCATTTTACTATTCCAATTGTTGATAATACTCAGAAGCAATAATAAATAGGAAAGGAACTTAATTAATAAATTGAAGAGCTAGCAAAGTAGTAGTTTAGGTTTCAATGAATCGATGAATGTTTCATCTTCTAAAATTTGAAATTCTTTGTCTAGTCCGGTAATGTGAAAAACTACTTGAATATCATCTTGGAGATTGAAAAGATATAAGTCACATCCTCTTTTTTCAGCAATTTTGCGGACGAAAACTAAAGTAGTCAAACCAAAATTATTAATTTTGTTGACCAATGCCAAATCTATGATCCAGTATAAATTTTTGCTTTGGAAAATTAGTTTATCTACTATTTGCTTGAGTCGATAACTTCCCTTTAAATCTAAATTGCCTTGAGGGCGAAATAAAATTGCTTCCATATAATATAATCCTAATATATAAATAATAAGTAAAAATAAAATTATAAAATTCAAGGAATTAACAAAAACTAACTATCTAAGTTCTAAGATTAGCTAATATAAACGACTCAACTTTAGCTACATATTTCCCTATATTTAATACATATTTCCCTATATTTAATAGGGTTATGCAGAATTTTTTGTAGCATTAATTTTTCTGTTTCATATAAAAATAGTAATTTTTACTGGGGTTGATGATTAAAAAATAGTTGCTATAACACTAAGTTAATTAGTCAGGACAATAAATTAATTTAGGCTTAAAGCGAATAGGGAATAGGGAATAAGGAATAGAAAAATGTCCTAATATTAATGAGTAGCGCTATATACTTGAAGTAATTAAAATCAAGCAATATTATTCAATTATTTATCTAAGCTAAAAAAAAGTATTGACAAATTCAAGAGGACTATTGCAATTACCCACTTTTTAAATTGTAAATTTGGACAACTATAATGGCAATGACAGTTAATGGCCAATAGTGTGGCCTAAGTTCTAACAATCCTTTTGTAACAGAACCTTACAATTTCTTAAACCTGAGTAACCCTGGTGATACCATTCCATAAAAAGGTTCATATTAGAAATCTATGACAGACGAATTAACAGGACAACCTCCAATTTTTGGTGGCAGCACTGGTGGCTTGCTAACCAAGGCCGAAGTTGAAGAAAAGTATGCTATTACCTGGACTAGCTCTAAAGAACAGGTGTTTGAAATGCCTACAGGTGGCGCAGCTATTATGAACGAAGGTGAAAACCTACTCTATTTAGCCCGCAAAGAGCAATGCTTGGCCCTCGGTACTCAACTACGGACTAAATTCAAGCCCAGAATTGAAAACTTCAAAATCTATCGGGTTTTCCCTGATGGTTCTAACGAATACCTACATCCAAAAGATGGTGTCTTCCCTGAGAAGGTGAATGAAGGCCGTCCTTATGCAGGTAAGGTTGACCGCAATATTGGTAGTAACCCAGAACCAGCTACCCTTAAGTTTACTGGCAAACAAGCCTACGACGCATAGGACTTAGATTTATCAGTTAAAATATGGGATAGGATGAACCGTAGATAATATAGGCTTTTAATACTGGCAATATTTTTTGCCTCTCCTATCATTTAACGATTCACACCTCAGCTTTCAGATATTTCATCTGAGGCTGAGGTTTTAATTTTATGAAGGAAGAAGGAAGAAGGAAAGAAAAAAAAATTATATAAATAATAGATTTTCTTACTCAGTCCGATCAAGAAGTTGATGGATAATAAGATAGTTACAATATGTAATTCAGATATACCAGTCGGCATTACTATTAAGGCATTATTGCTCCTCTAAAATATAGTCACAGCCAAAATTTAACTTCTGACTTCTGACTTCAGCTATAAAGTGTTGGTTGCTGAATCTTAAATCTAAAACTTGCAAAATTTATGATATTTCCAGACTTCTCCCAATTTTCCCAGCTAGCAAAACAAGGTAACTTTGTACCTGTATACCAAGAATGGGTAGCAGACCTCGATACTCCTGTTTCTGCTTGGTATCGTGTTTGTGCTGATAGACCGTACAGTTTTTTACTAGAATCAGTTGAAGGTGGGGAGAAAATTGGACGTTATAGTTTTCTTGGTTGTGATCCATTGTGGATATTGGAAGCAAGAGGCAATCGCACTACCCAAACTTACCGTGATGGTAGAGTTAACACTTTTGATGGTGATCCCTTTAATGCTTTAAATAACTGTCTCGAAGCCTATAAACCTGTAAAATTACCTCAATTGCCTCCTGGTATTGGCGGGTTATTTGGTTTCTGGGGTTATGAGTTGATTCGCTGGATCGAGCCCCGTGTTGCTGTTTATCCAGCTACCAAAAATGATTTACCTGATGGTTTGTGGATGCAGGTAGATAATCTGTTAGTTTTTGACCAGGTGAAGCGGAAAATTTGGGCGATCGCCTACGCTGAAATCCGTTCTCCAGAGGTAGACTTGGAGGCAGTTTATCAACAAACTTGCGATCGCGTTTCTCAGTTAGTAGATAAATTACAATCTCCCCTATCGCGACAAAATACTTTACTAGAATGGCAACCACCAGGAGAGAAAGATAAAGAAGTTGCAGAGATATATACCAGCAACACACCCCGCGAAGAATTTTGTGCCAACGTTGAGAAAGCCAAAGACTATATTAAAGCAGGAGATATTTTTCAGGTAGTTATTTCTCAACAACTTTCTACCGAATATATAGGAGAACCTTTTGCTCTGTATCGTTCCCTGCGATTAATCAACCCTTCTCCATATATGGGCTATTTTAATTTTGGTGATTGGCAAATTATTGGTTCGAGTCCGGAAGTTATGGTAAAAGCAGAAAATACACCAGATGGTAAACGTCTTGCTACTGTTAGACCTATTGCTGGTACCCGTCGTCGTGGCAAAACTTATGCAGAAGATAATGCTTTAGCTGAGGAGTTGTTGCAAGACCCCAAGGAAAGAGCGGAACATATTATGTTAGTTGATTTAGGTCGGAATGATTTGGGGCGAGTTTGTCAAGTGGGAACAGTAAAAGTTGATGAGTTAATGGTAATTGAACGTTATTCTCATGTGATGCACATTGTAAGTAATGTAGTGGGAGAATTGGCAAACGATCAAACTGCTTGGGATTTATTAAAAGCTTGTTTTCCTGCAGGAACTGTGAGTGGTGCGCCGAAAATTAGAGCGATGGAAATAATTAATGAAATAGAACCCTGTAGGCGAGGGGTTTATTCTGGGGTTTATGGATATTATGATTTTGAGGGTCAGTTGAATAGTGCCATTACTATCAGAACTATGGTTGTTAGGCCGAAAAATAATGGAAAACATACCGTAACTGTGCAAGCGGGTGCTGGTTTAGTTGCAGATTCTGTACCGGAAACAGAGTATGAGGAAACTATCAATAAAGCTAGAGGTTTGTTAGAGGCAATTAGGTGTTTAAAAAGTAATTAAAAGAAGGAGTAGGGAGTAGGGTTCATTAATGGATAATGAATAATGGATAATGAATAATGGATAATGGATAATGGATAATGGATAATGAATAATGGATAATGGATAATGGATAATTACCTCTGGTTAAAACCGTAACGGAATTAAATATAAGGAAATATTATTTCTTGTCTTGGTCGATTGGATATGGCGTTTCGGCTAAGAGCCGACATGAAAAGCGTTAGCGTTAGCAAAGCTCCTCTGAAAGAGGCAGATCCTCTGCAAGAGCGGGAGACGTCGCCATCCCTAGACCGCTTTTTCCCCTTTATTGGGAAGGCTTTAAAGGGTGAATTATTTAATTAATAATTATTAATTATTCGGTAAGATTATTTTTGACCAAAAAATAAGGTCTCAAGCTTCCCCTTTTAAGAGTATGAAAGAAAGAATCTTCAGTATTTCAATCCCAATGGTTAAGGCAGAGGTACTGATAACTGATAACTGAAATGACTATACAATTCCCAAAAATAACTCTATAATTGCTCAAGACTTAAGTTATGAAGTAGGGCTTGCTGATTAACTATCGAAGCATTTATATATAAATGCTTGAGCCTTTGTAGGACGAAAAAAGTGCCAGCTTTTTGAAACATAGAGCTGCAAAAATTTAGCATTTTGGGTAATAGCCGAAAAATCAACAGAAAATTTTTCCTTATACTTCCTCTATAATTCCCATTTCTGCTAACTACTCCCTACTCTCTATTCCCTAATTTTTGAACCATAACAACAAATCAAATGCAAACCGAATTCAACTTTTTTCAGCATTGGTATCCTCTTTCACCTATTGAAGATCTTGACCCAGAAATCCCTGTTCCCGTAACTCTATTGGGAATGCGTCTAGTCATTTGGAAGCCAAAATATT
>NZ_JBNHER010000038.1:0-5042 GCF_050015975.1 Dapis purpurea BLCC-M126
TCTCTACTGTAATGATTCTGGTTTTATTATAAGTGATCATCCGAACATGATATAAAACATAAAGTAGAAGAACTCAAAAATTTTGCTGTAAGCTTCATAAACTTTAGAGTAAATTAACTGTTGAAACCATAAATTGTTTCAGATAAAGAGAAATTAGCAAGATGCACAGAAAAAATTTTAAACAAAATTTGGATGGATATAATTCTCCACCAAATTTTAAATTATTTAACCATAAATACCAACTTAGATTAGGATGGATCGTTAAGCAACTCTTGCAGTTTTCGTATAGGTTCGTAATCTTCGTCTGAAACCAAGGTGTAACCTGCTGATTCAATACCTCCAATACCAACTAAACCTTCTGGGGCATTAATTAGGGCTTTCTGAAGTGATGTTTTAAATTCTACTGGTAGTTCGGTAGAAATAACTATTGGAGAATTTGGAATTGGGTCAGATTCCCAAATAATTTTATATCGATCTTTAGACAATAAACCTTGATTTTCTAAATGAATATAAGTCTGCTTTTCAATAGCAATGGCATCAACTTTTCCATCTGCTAAAGCTAGTGCATTCTTATCATGTCCACCTGCATATTCAACGGCTGAAAATTTTTTTTCTGGAATAATTCCTAATTTTTTAAAGTAAGCAGAAGGAACTAGAAATCCAGAAGTAGAAGACTTATTAACAAAGCTAAATCGCTTCCCACTTAGGTCTTGTACAGTATTAATTTCTGAATCTTTTCTAGTAACAATAACGCTCTTGTACCAGGGGCGACCAGTAGTCTTTTCAATATGGGCAACAATGGGTTCTAAGTTTGGGTTTTTCTGTTTTGCTTTAACATAAGTGAAAGGTCCCAAATAAGCCATTTTAACCTTACCACTTACCAAAAAATCAACAGTCGTATCGTAATCTTGACTCAATTCAATTTCAACAGGAATCTCTAATTCTTGTTCTAAATATTCATCCAAGCGTTGAATTCTCTTCTGCTGTTCTTCTGTACTAACGTAAGGTATAACTGCTATTTTTAATTGAGATATTTTTACCGTTTGGGCAATATCTGAAGTGTTAGACATTTGAGGTTTAGAAGCAGAATCAGGAATTTCTGCACAAGCTCCATTTAATACAGAAATTGCTGCTAAGAATAAGCCCCACTTTTTCAGTTTATTTATTGGGAATTGCATTGCTATTCCTCTTATTAAGTCTCTGGATTCAATTATAGCAATTCCGATACTGGTGAGGTAGATAATTTTAGCTTTTAGCTAAAATTATCTAATAAGTAGGTAGGTGAAAAAATTTACAAGTATGTCATTGCGACTGGAGCGGAGCGGAAGGAAGCAATCTCAAGGGTTTCAACTGCTTTAACATTTTGTTACATCGTGACGTTTATTCGCGCATACCTACTTATCTCAGAACTTAAATCATATTGCTATAGATTTTTAGGTAACAGTTTAACTGCTAAAAGTATACAGTATAATTATCACCAATAATTGAGGATGCCTATAGTTATTCCATCTAAAATATTTACTAACTTCTCTATCGCTGTCTCAAATCTGATTCCTGATTCCTATATTAATTAACTGCCTGCATCAAAATTCCTAAAATTTTCTGAATATGCCGAATATAATACTCTCTCAAATCAATATAAACAATATCTAAATCAAGTTGAAGAAACTGTCAAATAGTACCAATAATCACAGCACCATAAATAGTTGAAATTTGATTTCCTTCCTGCTGATTAAATAACTGTGCTGCCACCATTTCTGCTACACATTGACCTAACCCAAATTTTAAATTTTCATTCTTAGTTTCCACAATTGTTAATATAGGGGCTTGGATAAAAAGTTGTTCCTTTGAACGACTAATTAAAAAATCACAAAACCCATTTAACCCTTGGCTGAAATCTATATTAAAATCTACCCCAGAAAATAGACTAATGTTGTAATTAACCTTTCGTTGAATTTTCAGCAAGATTGGTGCAATAATCATCTCAGAATGAGATTTTTATATATTAATTGCAACTGCTAAATCTAAATTTTACTGGAGAAGAATAGTTGAATTTTAACTACATTTTACTTCAGGAACATCGGTAAATATTTCATAAGTTTAATTAATTTTTAAGCCAAAAATTTTTGATTAAACTCTCTAACTTAAAATCACTATAAGCAATTATTTGTCTTTATTTTGGTAATATCTTAACAAAATAAAAAGTTATATCAAATCCGCTACTATTGGGATAAAAAGTCTCTTGATTCAAATTTGTCTAACTTTTGAGATACGACTGCTCCTTATCTAACTTTTAATTTTTGAATTAACCGAAAAATTAAGGTTTAGAGTATCTCCTTACAAGGACAAAAAAGCGGTAGTTTTGCGCTCCCACAACTTCGTTTTGACTAAGAGCCGTTTTGCTTTCCTACGGAATGCTAACGCAAACGCAATATGTTTGCGGAGCATTCCGTCAGGAAAAAGCGGAGCTTTGCACTAGCAAAACGCGCGTTGTGCGGAGCGCTAAACACCATATCAAATCAACCAAAAGAACAAAAAAATTACTTTTAACTAATCCTGTTCTTTTTAAGAAGAGGTGATTATTAATTATTATATCAAATCCGGTTAATTGCACATAGAATCTGGTCATAGGATATGTGTTTATAATTGTTTTCAATTACTTTAATAGATATCTCGCTAAATTCCCCACCGGAGAGGAGAGTAGTTAGGGGTTGGTCTCCATCTCCCCATCTCCCCATCTCCCCATCTCCCCATCTCCCCATCTCCCCATCTCCCTATCCCACCATCTCCCCATCTCCCCATCTCCCTATCCCCCCATCCCCCCAACCATATAATAAGTATTCAACCAGATTTGATATTAATTATTAATTATTGACTAACCTTTGGCATAAAAAGCTCTAGTTCCCTTAGCATTAATCGCCTCTCCCAATCTATTTAATCCATGCACATAAGCAGCAGTTCGCATAGAAATAGATAACTCCTGAGATATTTGCCAAATCTTTTCTGTTTCTACTACCATTTTTTCTTTTAATTTTTGATTAACTTCATCCAAAGTCCAATACAAACCACTCCGATTTTGCACCCACTCAAAATAACTTACTGTCACACCACCAGCATTAATTAAAATATCAGGAAATACATGAATTCCGCGCTCTTCTAAAACTATATCTGCAGCAGAAGTAGTCGGACCATTTGCAGCTTCAAAGATAAATTTTGCCTTAATATCTTTGACATTTTCCTCAGTAATTTGATTCTCCAAAGCAGCAGGAATTAAAATATCAACATCCAAAGCCAAAAGTTCTTCATTAGTCAAAACTTTATGCTCAACAATATTACAAACAGTACCCTGACAATAAACAGCTTGAATACCCTTATTAGACTCTTTATATTGACGAATACTAGGAATATCTAAACCATGGGGAGAATAAATACCACCCTGAGAATCACTAACAGCAACCACCTTATAACCAGCCTGACAAAGTAACTCTGCCAAAAGTGCTCCAACATTACCAAATCCTTGGACTGCTACTGTAGTTTTTTGTGGGATATATTTAAACTTTGGCATGATAGTTTCAATACCAAAAAAAGCACCCATTGCCGTTGCTGTACTTCTCCCCAAACTACCACCAATAGTAACAGGTTTACCCGTAATAACTGCCGGACTTAATTGTCTTCTAATAATACTGTATTGATCCATCATCCAACCCATAATCATAGGGTTAGTGTACATATCAGGTGCGGGAATATCTACATCAGGACCGATAAAATCAGCGATCGCGTCGATATATCCCCGACTCAAACGTTCTAATTCCATTCGAGATAATTCTTTCGGGTTAACAGTAATGCCGCCCTTTGCTCCACCAAAAGGTAAGCTTACAACTGCACATTTAAAAGTCATCCAAAAAGCTAAAGATTTTACCTCATCAATAGACACATTGGGATGATAACGAATACCACCTTTTGTCGGGCCTCTTGTATCATCATAGCGAACTCGATAACCTTGAAAAACTCGTAATGAACCATCATCCATACGGACAGGAATTGAAACTATCAAAGTAGCTTTAGGATATTTGAGGCGCTCTTTTGTATCTTCTGAAAGAGAGACATATTTTAAAGCTCTTTCTAATCTACGGCTAGCATCATCAAACAAAGAATCTGACATAAATACCTATTTCTATAACTAAAATTATCTTGGTATTTAGATCATAAATCTCTTGATTCACTGTAATGATTAAGAAAATTTAAGGGTGATGGTGCATTGTAATGGTTATCTATTGTAATTAGTGTGGTTAAGCTGACAATTCATTTCAGATAAAATTTGTTCAAATTAGGAAATAGGTTAGGACATTTATCAATGCTCATACCAACTCAGGTATTACTTCTAATATCAAATCCCCTTGCTTTGGAGTATTATAAGAAACCGGGTTTATGGGAGGTAGATGTTAGTATGCTGGGGTATTTAATAAACCCGGTTTCTCTGCTTTTTTATACCGATGCTACCGGATTTGATATAACTTCTGACTAGGAGCAAAATGCTCTCTTGCAAAGATTTGACAATAGACATCTCTAATAATAAAAAATCAAATCAATTATCGTACATAAATCATCAAATTTTCCCCCTACTCCCTTTTTTCTGTAGATGTCTAATGGTAATACAACAGTTTTGATTAAAATTGTTAGTTTATACGAAATCACCCTATCATATCAAATCCGGTTAATTGCACATAGAATCTGGTCATAGGATATGTGTTTATAATTTTTTCAATTACTTTAATATATATCTCGCTAAATTCCCCACCGGAGAGTGGTTAGGGTTTGGTCTCCATCTCCCCATCTCCGAAACCATATAATAAGTATTCAGATGTAGTCGATGGGGATATCGCTATCCCTCACCTCTACTTCAAAACCGTACATGAGAGTTTCCAACTCATACGGCTCCTGACATCGCAGGATTCTTCAAGGTTGGTTATACCTAGTTTCGCACCTATATTTCAAGGTTTGTCCACGCTTGTTGGCTTCGGTTTTCGCTGCTCTTCGGCTTG
>NZ_JBNHER010000039.1:0-42753 GCF_050015975.1 Dapis purpurea BLCC-M126
TTTAACCAGAGGTAATTATCAATTATCCATTATCAATTATCAATTAATGAACTATCTTCCTAGACAAAAATATTCTCTGGGGAAAAAAATAGATTTGTCTCTTTCAACTTAGTAGCTCCCCAACAATTTTTCAAACATTTTTTGAAGCAACATAAGTAGTTAATTACCTGTGTTGCTTTTTACTGGTTCTTCAGTATAGCAGTTGTGCTGAAAAATTGCCTATTCTTTTAAACATACATATATAGAACCCCTAAGCATATCTTTATAAATATGCGCGTTAGCTAGGAGTTAGGAGACAGGAGACAGGAGGTAAGAGGAAAGAGGGAAGATGTGGGGAGAAATAATAAAAAAAATTCAATACTCCTTGAGATAATTTTTCCTCATTCTTGATGCACGAATAGACTTGACTAGCATAATTATATAGATCTCAAATGGGTTCTATAGTATAATCATCAATGACAAATAAAATTATAGTTATCTAACCTAGTCAGATATATATAAATAGCTCGGTGTAAAGTTATATTAGTTTGAAGAAAAAATCTATGTCTGCTCAAAGTAAGTTTTCTTGGCAAGAACGCTTTCAGTATAAATTTGACAATTTTATGTCTAGGGGTGGTTTCTCTGTATTCCTCGCATTAGTATCAGCTTTCTTTGGGGCATTTCTCTTAATGACAGGTATACGTTACCTTTCTGAGTGGATTTTCCCAAATCAAGATTTAGAAAGTGATTTACTTTGGGATGTATTTGTACAACTCATTGGTCTCAGAGACACAGGAGACGAAGCAAATTTCTCCACTAAAACTGTAGGGGTGTTAACGATTTTTCTAGGTTTGGTACTTTTCTCTAGTTTAGTAGCTTTTATTACTCAAGAATTTGAATCACGACTAACTTTGCTGAAAAAAGGTAAAAGTTTAGTAGTAGAAAAAAACCATACTTTAATTTTAGGTTTTAATGACAGAATTGTAGATATTATTACTGAGTTAGTAATAGCAAATGAATCAGAATCTGATGCAGCAATTGTCATCCTATCAGAACAAGATAAGGAATATATGGATGATTTTCTCCGTGAGAAATTAGGAGATTTAAAAACTACTAGGGTAGTTACTCGAAATGGAATAGTAACAAATATAAATAATCTGAATAAAGTTGGAGTTAAAGTTGCTAAATCAGTAGTAATTTTAAATAATGCGAAAGGAACAGATTCACAAGATGTGAAAAAGTTATCGGATGCTAGAGTTGTTAAAGCAATTTTAGCCACTGTTGCAGCTAATGAGGAAAAAAAGTTATCTCTGCCACCAATAGTAGCTGAAATTCACTCAGAACAATATCGTATTTTAGCTAAAAGCATTGCTCCTAAAACTGTAACAACTTTGAATGAAGCTGATATTTTAGGGAGAATTTTAGTCCAAACTTCACGGTCTGTAGGGTTAGCAACAGTATACCTAAATGTAGTGGGTTTTGCCGGAAATGAAATTTATTTTTACCGTCCTCAAGTTGATTGGCAAAACCTCAGCTTTTCTGAATTACAATTTCATTTTTATCAAAGTATTCCTTTAGGTGTGCGGGATAAAAATGGAGATGTAATTGTCAAACCAGATAGCAACTATCAGTTAACAGATGCTGAATCAATAATTGTTTTAGCAGAAGATGACTCCAAAATTAAATTTTACCAAGAACCTTTAGTTAAACCTCAAGTTTTAGGTTATGTTAACTTCCGCCAAACTATTTCTAGAAAAACAGAAAAACATTTGATTATTGGTTGGAATTCCAAAACTCCAATCTGTCTGCGAGAATATGCTAAATATGTAGTTGAAGGTTCAGAAATTAATCTAGTAACTCACAAATTTACACCAGAAATTGAGGATATATTTGATGAAATTCGTGAAACTTATCCCCAAGTTTTGATGCAAATTTGGCAAATTAATGTAGATGTTGTTGAAGAACTGAAAAGTCTCAAACCATATCAATATAATAGCATCTCAATTTTAGCCAGTAAAGGTCAAAATTCTGAAGAAATTGATGCCAAAACTCTGACGACATTACTAGAAATTAGGCAAATATTTGAAGAATATAAGAAAGAAACTGGAAACTCAGTTACAACAGAATTAGTGGTAGAACTTGCTGACTCGGAAGAAACAGATTTGGTAATTAAAGCAGGGGTTCAAGATTTCCTACTTTCTAATCAATTTGTGTCTAAAATTTTAGCTCAGGTATCTCAAGAACCAGGCGTAATGTTCGTCTATCGTAATTTATTTTCGGCAGAAGGTAGTGAAATGTATATTAAACCTATAGAGCTTTTCTTTCCTCCTGAAAAACTTGGTAAATTATCTTTTGCTGACTGTGTATTTGCGGCTCAATCTCGTAATGAAATTTGTCTGGGTGTGAAAATAGCTTCTCAAGCTCAAGATAAAGATAATAATTTTGGTATTTATTTAGCTCCTAATTTGGATGCTAAGTTTTCTCTGACTCTTGCAGATGAACTGATTACGATCGCTGAAGATGAAACATAATAGTCAGTTATCAGTTATCAGCAATTCGCTATGAGTTATCAGTTTTTAGTCACAGCCAAAATTAACTTCTGTTTGTCGCTAATTCGGCAGTTCTCCCCTATCTAAACTTTTAAATTTTAACTTTTAACTTTTGACTTTTGACTTTTTTTAGCTATTTTCCGACTCCAGAAATATTAGATTGGTTAGCATTAGGGCGATTAGGAGATAGATTTAATCGCTCAATTAGATTGTGGATATTATTAAAATATTTTTACGGAGAAAGAAATAATTTAGCTGCCAAATTACCAAAAAATTTTAGTTATATCGACTTTCGCGAAGAATTTTTTTCGCCAGAACATCCTATGAGCGATCGCCTCACCACAGAACAAATAAAAACGGAATGTCGAGACAAAAATTGTATTTGTAAAAAGTCAGTCAAAGAATTAATTAAAGCAGAAATTTATCCCCAATCAATTAAAGAATGGCAACAGAAAATTACGGATAAAATGGGTGGGGAAGTTATAGAGATAGAACAGCGTCCTTTTGCGACAGTACATCGTACCATCAGAGATGATTTAAAATATTTAGCTAAGTTAGGATGGCTAAAAAAATCAAAAACTCAAGTAGGAGAATATCACTGTCAACCAGAAAAAAACTGGCCTCAGCCTCCTATAATTAAAACAGAAGTATGGAATACTTCAGAATTATCCTCGACTCAAACTTGGGAGTTATTAAAAATTTTAGAGTCGGTTTCTTTTGTACAACCTAATTTAGAATTAGTAGTACAATCTTTGTGGGAAAAAACAAATCAACAAGAGTATTTAGTAAGGCATGAAAAACAAAAAAGAATATTTATACATTTAGACTATATTCTCTCAGATGAAACTCAAGATAGAGTTGATAATTATCATCAACAAATAGAAGAGTTATGGCATGAATCTCCAGGGGGAGTAATCAAGTTTCAATATTGGAGAGCGAAGACAGAAAGGGAAATAGAAATAATAGTTTATCCGGTTTGTCTACATTATGCACGTCGGGCTAAATATTTAACTGCTTTTGGCAAAGATACCGATGGTAAATTTGGCTGGCATAATTATCGTTTAGACAGAATAGTATCGGAAGAATTAACTATTTTAAAATGGGGTAATTCTCAGATACCGAAAAATTTGTCTGAATTATGGAAAAAAGGAAAATTACCAACTGTTGAATTTGTCGAACAAGAACTAGAAAAAGCTTGGGGATTTAATTTTTATTTGCCACGAGATTTGTTAATAATGAGATTTGAACCTAAGTTTGCTCGTGGGTATGTGGATGGTACTGTGCGACATGAGACATTTAAACCTATTAAGTATCAAAGTTTATCAAAATTAGTCCAAAAAGAAATAAAAAATCCACAACAAAGAAAACAGTTATTGAATATTATTAAGGCACGTTCTCCTAAAGATTCTTATTATTGGGGATGGATAAGAACTGGAGATATTAATGTCTTGATGCGGTTAAGAGATTGGCGGCCAAAAGGAGAAGTTATTGCTCCTATTTCTATTCGAGAAAAATTGAAATTAGAAGCAGAGGAAGAGTTGGGTAATTATGATTAATTAGGGAGTATTCGTTAATGGATAATGGATAATGGATAATGGATAATGGATAATTGATAATTACCTCTGGTTAAAACCATCGGATTGAATATAAGGAAATATCCTAGCACTTTTCTCTTGGTCGATTGGATATGGCGAGGAAACCTCGCCATCCCTCGACCGCTTTTTCCCCTTGAAAGGGGATACTTTTAACCTGAATTATTTAATTAATAATTATTAATGATTCGGTAAACATAAGAATAATTACAGCAGTTTCGGAGGCGCGTGAGGTACAAAGCTTTACTATTTGTTAAAAGCTGGAAACCTGTTAGTAATGCGTGGTAACACAACCTTCGAGGTTGTTACAGCCTAGAAGGCTGTGTTACACTGTACCTCACCATTAAAAAGCTGAGAGCTGATAGCTAATAGCTGAATGCTTACCCTAAAACTTTTCTAATTCAGCAATAACTCCAATCAATTCTTGTTTGAGATAATTATCATCTTCATAACAAGAAACCAAAGAATGATAAAACCAAAGTGTTTTTTCTTTACCTCCACGAAAGCGCGTCCATACTATTTTTCCCTCTTGACGTAATGCAGCTAATAAGTCTCTCCCATTATGCAGTTTATCAGCAAGAGAAATAAGTTTTACAGATTTACTACCATCAGATATTTGCTGAATATAACGTAACTTTCGTTCTTCCCAGGGCGGTTTCGGAATAGTCTCCGACTCCGTACAACCATCAATAATATCAACGACTGTTTCTCCAAATAATTCTAGAATACGTTGACGAGTTGCCATACCTCCCCTATCTTCAACTGCATCATGTAATAAAGCAGCGATCGCCTCATCTTCATTCCCACCATTTTCCAAAACTAAAGCAGTAACACTTAAAAGGTGAGCAATATAAGGTGTACTTCCGTCTTTGCGTAACTGTTGAGAATGTAAGTTGTAAGCTAATACTAATGCTTGTTCAAATTTTTCTGTAAGTTTCGTTGCGCTCATAGTTTTTTTCCTCCTAGTGTTAAGTATACGGAGTTGTGGAAGAGATTATTTCCATATTCTAGAATAAATTGAAAACTGTAGGTTGGGTGAAGCGACAGCGCCACCTAACAATAATTTAGTTAATTATTTGGCGACAAGTCTGATGTTGGGTTTCCTTCCTAGCTTGAAAATGTGGGTAAATTTGAGTCAATGAAGACCTCTCCCCCAACCCCTCTCCTGCAAGGAGAGGGGCATAGTCTTCTCCCCCTTCTCTAGTAGGGAAGGGGGTTGGGGGGTTAGGTTTTTTTACTAGACACGCTACTACACTAAATATTAGGGAATTGCAGAAGAGGCTTTTTCTACATGATGTTAGACTATCAACAGTTAAAAAAAAATAACTTATATCATGTCCGGATAATTAGTGATAAAAAAGTTTTTGTTTGTAGTAGGGCTTTAGCCCGATAAATACCTATCTTAGGGCTAAAGCCCTACTACGAGCTTTAATTATCACTGTTCAACCAGACATGATATTACTGCTTATTGCTAAGAAATAAAGTCTCAACTTAGAGATACTGAAAACTAATAACTGAAAACTGAACGCTGATAACTAATAACTGAAATGACATCTATCCAACTTAATTTAATTTCCCATCAAACAACTGATGGAATGCCATATCAACATCTTAATATTGAGATGACTACATCAGATGATATTATTGAGCCTGCTGACTTGAAAGGTTTAAAAATACCATCCAATATTCAGTGGCAGCAAGGTGTTGTCATAGAAGGAAAAGCACCGATATGGTTATATGCTTATTTAGTTCACGAATGCCATCCCGCAACGTGGGTTGCTTGTTACGATCCTCGACTCGGTGCTGTTGTAGTTTCTACTCATACTCATGGGGTGACTCTTGGATCTGTTTTGGCTTTAGAATTACCGAATAATTAATAATTAAGCATTTTGTAGGTTGGGTTGACTTTGAGGAAACCCAACAACAAATTTTTACCTGTTGGGTTGCGCTCTCGCTTAACCCAACCTACCAAACTTTAGAATTACCGAATAATTATAATTAATAATTGGCAATTATAGCGCTTTTCAGATTGATGACTTCATGTCATAAAAAAACCTTGTAGGGATGTTCCATAGAACGTCCCTATTGTGGTATTTATAAGGTACATTTACGATCCCCCTAAATCCCCCTTTTTAAGGGGGACTTTGAAGGCTCCCCCCTTTTTAAGGGGGGTAGGGGGGGATCTAAAACTGTACCTCATAGATTAAAGAATCGCTATATACTAATATGAAAACCACTTTATAATCTGTTCCTACTATTACCACTTTTATAATAGACATTTCCGATAATCAAAAATCAAATCAATTATTTTTCCCTACTACCTACTCCCTACTCCCTCTTTTCCAATAATTAAATCCAGAAAATGACAAGTGAATTTCCATTACAATTAGATGTAATTCAACTGGAAACTGAATTAGGTATTTGTCAAACTTTGGCTATTACTTTGACTGAGCGAACAGACTTAATTCCAACTTCTGTTTTGCCAAATTTAAAGTCAATAATTCCTGAAGATTTAGATTTCAGTCAAGGTGTAATTTTGTTTGGCATGAGTCCAATATGGCTTTATGGTTTTTTGGTGGAATGCTGTCGAAATGCTCCTTGGATAGCTTGTTATGATGTGCGGACTCGAATGGCTGTTGTTGTTAAAAGTAATATTCAAACTTTGGCAGTTGGAGATACTATTTCCATTATTTTTAATCGCACTCCTGGTATAGCAATTTTAATCGGGGGACCTCCTGATAGTGGGAAAAGTGTTTTTTCTTATGCTTTGCGTCGCTCTTTGTTCGAGAAGGATAAAAGGTTAAAAGTATTTATTCAGCGAGCTAATTGGGATGGGGAGGGAAATTGGGTTTTGGAAATGAGCGATCGCCAGAAAGCTAACGAGTTAAAAGAGGCAAATACTCGTCGAATTCATTTATTGGAAAATCGCGAGAAGATAATGAGGAATTATTTTGGTTTTCATGCTAAAGCCATTAAAAATATTCGGGATGTTATGGATATAGTTTTGGTTGATGTGGGTGGGATGGTACAAGATGAGAAAAAGCCAATTTTGGAGGAGTGCAGTCACTATATAATTATTAGTCGTTCTCAGGAGAAGGTTGGGGAATGGCATGATTTTTGTAGAAGTTTAAATCCAGCGATCGTTATTCATAGTGTATTAGAGGAGAAGTTGGTGAGGTTGGAGAATGAGGATTATTTGGAAGTGGTTGCAGGGCGTTGGGTGACTGGGGAAACTGTTAGGGTGCCGGATATTATTGTGGATAAAGTATTAGAATGCTATAGGAAATATTAGTAAGCATTCAGCTATTAGCACTCAGCTCTCAGCTTTTTGAATAAATTAGGCAAATTTATGAAGTTAATAAATTATAAGCTTTTGTGTATCTAGATTTTATATTCTCTATATTGCCTTTGAGAAAATTAGACTTCTTGCAGAAATTAGGGAATAAGGAATAGGGAGATGAAATTAAGAATTTCATATCTTGAATTTATTTAATTAAAACTTTTGGAATATGCTTATTGTATCAAATTTTATAATTATTAAAGTTGCGAGTTTTTGGCGAAGGAGTCAGGAGTCAGGAGATTAAGAAATAAAATAGGGGAAAAAGGTAGAAAAATGCCTCCATCTCCCCACACTCCCCACCCCCATCATGTATAAAAAAATAAATACCAAATGGGTTCTATAAGAAACTGGGTTTGTAGGAGGTAGGCATCAGTCTTGTCAGGCATTTGAGACAAACCCGGCTTTTCAATAATTAATAATATTAAATCCGGTTAAATAACCTCACTATCAATTTAGTAGTCAGTAGTCAGTAGTCAGTAGTCAGTAGGGATTAGGTTTAGGAAAGTTTTATTTTTGAGAGTTCTTTTTCATCAGCTCGCGCTGAAGTTTCAATCCCTAAGTAGGGATTAGGTTTGGGAAAGCCAGGCAATGTACCTCTGTTCTTCCATGGAACTTTTACGTTTCAATCCCTAAGTAGGGATTAGGTTTAGGAAACTTTTGAAGTGGAAACCATTGATTTATTCAATGAACATCAAGTTTCAATCCCTAAGTAGGGATTAGGTTTAGGAAAGTTGTGTATATGTTGAAATTAATGGTATTCGTTCTGAGGTTTCAATCCCTAAGTAGGGATTAGGTTTAGGAAAGTATTTTGAATCTTGTTCCAGAAGCTTTACATTCTGATGTTTCAATCCCTAAGTAGGGATTAGGTTTAGGAAAGGTTTACACTAAATCAAGAAAAATGGACACCTGTTCAGTGTTTCAATCCCTAAGTAGGGATTAGGTTTAGGAAAGGTGGCATGCCACTCCACCGCTTGGAAGCGCACGACAGTTTCAATCCCTAAGTAGGGATTAGGTTTGGGAAAGGGGGAATACTAAAACCTAATGATGATGATGACCGTTTCAATCCCTAAGTAGGGATTAGGTTTGGGAAAGGGTGGCCTTTGTATTAACTCTTAGATCAGGGAGTTTCAGGTTTCAATCCCTAAGTAGGGATTAGGTTTGGGAAAGCTAATTTCATTGCCTTTTTTGGTATTATTAGGGTTTTTTGTTTCAATCCCTAAGTAGGGATTAGGTTTGGGAAAGAGGTACGATCTAGAACCAAGACATGACAAGGGTTTCAGATACCCAAATATACACGCCCCTTTGATTAATTTGTCAACAAGGCAAATTTTGCCAAAATGACAAGGCTCAAACCCTCTTGTAGCAAGGCACATACACGGGTCAACGAAAGAATCAGCATTTCAGCGATTCTGGGAGGCGTGTATGTGGGGTTCCATGCAAAGATGAAAAACCACTCTTTAGCCACTCTTAACAACTAAGAAGTGACCAAAAATATATTACTATTTATTTATCGAGGTTCATAACTGTAAATATACTAACTTTTACTTTTCATCCGTGTCAAGTGGACGAAAAAAATCAATTTTTGATAATTATTTTGTCAGATGTCAAGCTTTAGTGGTCAAGAGTAGTTTGTAGAAAATACCTTTTCTACATAATGTTAAACTATCAATACTAAAAAAATAAATTTGTAGCTTGAAGTATAGTAAAAGGATAATTGTTGCGATCGCGTAAGTGAAACGTATTTTTTAATTTCATATAAGTTAAGTCTTAGAAAAATTATGTTAGAAAAAATATACAAAGGAATAGCTTGGTGTCTTGCTTGGGGAGATAAAAAACAACCTCAATTTGACATCTCAATATTAGAAAAAATGTATAAGGCGACAGAGGAAAATCAAATTCCTCCAGAAGCTCAACCGATAATAGATAAAGTACAAAAACTGCAAGATATTGATAATTATTTTCCTGGAAAAATTACCGATTTGCGAGATGGAAAATATGGCGAACTTTGGGATGAAAAAACACCGATAGGTTTAGTTTATGGTGGGGCAACCAAAATCAAACAATACGTTTTCGAGGCAGCTAAACTAACAGATATTCGGGGAGCTTCGGCAATCTTAGATAAGATAAATTTAGTAGATTTGCCAGAATTTTTTGAGCCTGGTACAAAAAGTAGAAAATGGCTAGATGAACAGAGAAATTTTCCCGGACTTTCCCAAGCATTAATCTCAGAATTAGTAGTTTATTCCACAGGTGGAAATATTCTAGTATTTTGTCCGGCAGCTTTCGTAGATGACTTAGCAAATGCCATCGAAAAACGCTATACAGAAGAAACTTTAACAGCAAATTCCTGTGCAGTAGGTAGTACATTTAGATTATTAGAAATACGATTTGGCTTGCTGCGAGAAAATATCGAAAATACACCTTGGTTAGATTGGTATAAACAAAACTGTCAAGACAAATTAGTAGAAAGTTACTTTCGATTATCTGAAAGAAAAACAGACCAAGAAAAAAGAGAAAATTTCCAAAATCGGAAAAGTTTCAACGAACTAACTAGCAAATTAGCAGCACTATTTAATCAGCGTCGAAATGGCAATGATGATGTTAACAATAATCGCCCCAGTCGGAAATATCCGCCAATGTTTGAAACCCATCCTTATATGCGGAGAGACGAAGGCGATCGGCGAATAGCAGTAATGCAAACTGACTTACCCAATAATCCCTATTATTCGGAAGTATTAGCTAGGAAACATTTAGTAGGGCAAATCACAAAAAGAGATTCTCGACAAAGTTGGTATGATAGAGGAGGTTTTGATTGGAAACTAGACAAAAAAGACAGAGAAAATTTGAAAAGTTGGGGAGATAAATTTGAAGACTTTTTAAAAAAAGAAGGAAAACAAGAATCATATAATCCAGAATTTCATAAGTTAGAAGCAGCAAGAAGTCTCAGAGAATTAGGAAATATCTATAATGGTTTTATTGCTTATATCTATGCCGATGGTAATAACATGGGAGGATATATTCAGAAAATTAAAACACCGGAAGAGTACCAAAAATTTAGCAAAGATATTTTTGAGGCGACGGAAAGATCGGTTTATTTTGCTCTAGCAGAACATCTACATCCACACCAGCTAAAAAATCTCACCGATCCAGATAATGAAAATCGTAATGATGGTTGGATTCATCCTTTTGAAATATTAACAATAGGAGGGGATGATGTGATGTTAATTGTACCTGCAAATAAAGCTTTAGAAATTGCCAAAACTATCGGCGAAAGATTTGAAGAAATATTAGCCAAGAAAAAGGGTTATGAACCAGAAAAATCTACTTACGATCCAGCAGAAATACATCGTTATGCCAAAGAACCACCTAATGAAAATAAATCATCCCTGAGTATGTCAACGGGAGTTTTAATTACAGCGGAAGACACTCCGGTTTATTATGCGCAAAACTTAACGGAGCAACTGTTAAAGTCTGCCAAAAAACGAGCCAAAAAATTAAAGGAGCAAAATTATTTAGGAGGTACAATAGACTTTTTAAGTTTGAAGTCAGTGACAATGGTTTCTTCAAATATTGAGGAATTTAGAAAAGAAGGATTAATCAAAGAAAGAGGATCTAAACTAAAATTATATGCAGCTCCTTATACATTACATGAAATAGGAGGTTTAATAGAATCAGTCAAAGCATTAAAAGAGTCAAAATTCCCCAAGTCGCAAATTTATCAAACTCGCAGTTTCTTAGAAAAAGGCAAAAATACAGCTATTCTGAATTATCGTTATTTTCGTGCTCGTCTTGAATCAAAAGATAAGCAAGAAATCTTAAGAAGTGAATTTGAAGATGTCTGGTGTGCAGCTAAAACAAATGGTGGAAATATAGCACCTTGGATGTACGATGAAGAGGAAAAACTTTATGAAACAATTTGGCGAGAAATAGTAGATATTTATGAATTTATAGAGTTAGGGAGTAGGGAGCAGGGAGTAGGGAGTAGGGAAGTGGGTGAGTCCGGGAGTTTCATTAATGGATAATTGATAATGGATAATTACAAGAAAGTTCAAACCGTTCGGGAATTGAATATAAGGAATATTGTCTTTGTTTTCCCCTTAAAAGGGGAGGCTTTAAACCAGAATTATTTAATTATTAATTATTCTTCGGTAACACTCCTAAAATATTGCAATAGGTAGGGGCGGGTTTGATTTTAAATTCACCAGTTTAACCATTAGATAAAATAAACCCGCCCCAAAATCTAACGGATATTTTATTTGAATATATCTACTACTAGACTGATACAGGTAATGGGTGTGCATGAGGGCGGGTTTACTTAAACTTAAGTTTACCATTGAACTTTAAACTAAAAACCCGCCCCTACTATTCCACTATTTAATATGTTTTGGTCTACTACAAACAAAATAGGAGGTCAAAAAATGATTTCTCTTCAGCAATTAACAAATTCTATAGAAACTTATCCAATTACTGCCATTATAGATACGGCATTATGTGTCGGCGCGGGAGGTTCTTCCGGTTCATTAGCAGACAAACCAATTGTTAGGAATACCGAAGGAAATTTATTAATTCCTGCCTCTCAAATCAAAGGTCGTTTGCGCCATGAATGTGAAAAAATTGCCAGAGGACTTAACTGGGCAATTTGTGAATCTCCCAACCCCGAAACTATGTGTCCTCAAAGAGCAGGTTTAACAGAAAATTTTTGGATTGACGAATATAAATTTTTTGACGAAATTAGTGGTGAAAATAAATATCACTGTTTAATCTGTCAAATTTTTGGCAATCCTTATTTACCCTCCCGAATAATCTTTAACGACTTAATTTGTGAAGAAAATCCAGAATATTTGTCAGAGATATTACGTCCGGGAGTCACAATTAATCGCCGACGAGGAGTGGCAGAAGAAAACAAACTTTATTTCCTAGAAACTTCTCCAGTAAATGCTCAGTTAAAATTTACAGGAGAGATTTTAATTCAGCCAAATATTAATCCTAAATATGTAGATTATGCCAAACCATTAATCTGGGCAGGTTTAAAACAAATAAATGCTTTGGGTGGAAGTAAATCTGTTGGTTTAGGATGGTTAACATGGGAACTTCCAGAAATTTCAGTGGATGAAAAAGTCTGGGATTTTTTAGGAAAATTGGAGGTAGTGGATGGAAGTGATGAAGCTTAAAAACCTAACCCCCCTGCCCCCCTTCCCTGCAAGGGAAGGGGGAAATCAAAGCCTCTCTCCTTGCAGGAGAGAGGTTTGGAGAGAGGTTTTTATGAGTTTACAAATAGTTTTTTAGTAATCTATATAATTAGAGAAATGAAAAAGATAGAATTAGAAATTAAAGCCCTATCTCCTCTGGCAATTAGTCGTCAAAAACCAGGCAGTTCAATTAATGAAACAATGGATTATATTCCTGGTTCAGTAATTAGAGGAGCAATTGCTGCGAGAATTATTCAAGAATCTGGTAATGAATCTAAAGACTTATCTGAAGCAGAAGAAGGAGGTGATTTTCAGAGATTATTTTTGAGTAAAAATCCAGCAATATTTCAAAATGCTTACCCCGCACAAAATGTAGAAAGTAAACAAGGAATAAGAATTCAAAAAGATGTGAAAGTTTTACCTAATACTGCCGTAAGTTCTAAAACAAAACCAGGGTTTAGGTCAAATACAAAAGATAAACCTCCAGAAAATAATGGAGTATTCGATACTTTAATTGACCGCTTTTGTGCCGAAAAAAATGGTTTTTTTTATGACCCAAATTGTCCTGTAGATGGAGGTAGAGTAGAACCATTTAGTGGATTTTATAGCTATAATAAAGGAAGTCAAACATACTATAAACATTCTACGAATAAACGTCTTTTAACCAGGACAGGTATTAATCGAAGAAGAGCAACTTCAGAAGAGGAGGTATTATATAGTATAGAAGTAATAAATGAACTTCAAACAAATCAAGAACTAATATTCTGTAGTTCAATTTTAGTTCCCGATGAGGAATTAGCAAAATCACTCCAAAATTTTGTTGAAGAGAGAAAAAATTTATTTCGTTTAGGCAATTCCAGATCGAGAGGATTAGGCAAAGTAGAAATTACAGCGAAAACTCCGGCTAATATTAAACTAAATCTAGAAGAAAGAGTCAAAAATTTTGACAAAAAACTAAAATATAGATGGAAAACATGGCAAGAAATATTTAATAACCAACAACAAGAATTGAAAAATAGAACTTACTTTACCTTAGACTTACAATCAGATGCTATTTTAACAGAAAATTGGCAGAGAACTACGGTTATTTCCCCAGAAATGTTACAGGAATTTTTAGGGGTAGAAGATTCATATTTACAACTTCATGTCGCCTATAGTTCCTATGATTATTTATCCGGTTGGAACTCTGCCTGGGGTTTAATGAAAGATGTGGAATTAATAACTAATAAAGGAGGAGTTTATTTATTCAGCACTGAACAATTAGAACCTTGGTTACAAGGATTAGAAAAATTAGAAAATCAGGGAGTAGGAGAGCGTACTTCCGAAGGTTTTGGTCAGGTCAGAATTTGCGATGAATTTCACTTAGTATTTAGAGAGGACATAATAAATGATGGAAAATCAACAGAAAATAGAAGTACAGGAAACAAAAGAACAGGAAATAGAAGCACAGCTAATTCTAAGAACAGAAATAGAAATCGGAAAAAAAATGGATGACATTATTGAAGCAATTCAAAAAATAGCCAACGATTTTTCTATTGCTCAAAAAGATAAAAAATCTCCATTTAGAAATGTTCTTGCTGCTGCTACTGAAACTGGCACTTCAATAGAAATTATTAAAAACTATATCCGTTATCAAGTAGGTCGTAGTGGCTCTAGTCCTATATGGAAAGAGAAAGAAAATCAAAAACTTTTTGCTTCAGCAGTTGTTGAACAGATTGATAGCTTGCTGGAAAAAGCTGAAGATATTTTGAAGATAATTAGAAAAAATACTTCTAAAGGAAATCCTATAAATGACTACTTAGAAAATCTTGAAAATCGTGAACTATACAAAAAAAATCTACATCTAAAGTTAACTCAGTTATATCTCGGTTATTTAGCTAGAGAACATACAGCTTCAGTAGGAGAAAACAAAACAAATTAAGAATCTACAAAACTAATTTACATAAAGGAGAAAAATGATTGAAAATCGCGTAGTTATTTCTACAGTAGGTACAAGCTTACTAACTAATCAAATTGACGATGAATTTGAACCAGATTGGGACGAGCAACTGCAAGAGACTACTAACTTAAGCTTAGATGAACTGGAAAATGAGTATCCAGAAGTTGCAGAAATTATCGAAGAACTAAAAACTAGAGCTGAAGAAAATTTAGAGGATAGTAATACAATAGAAATTCGAGAAATAAGTGCCGAGCTAAATAATATTTATGGGTTATATGAAGAAGAAATTCAGCGGGGTAAGCAAGACATTCATTATTTAATTACTACCGATACAGCTCAAGGAATAACTAGTGGTAAAATTTTAGAGAATTTTCTTAAGAGTCAAGGAATAGTAAATACCAATATTTACACACCACCAGGGTTATCAACTGCTAATACTCAAAAATTCTCTGAAGGAGTAGACAAACTAATAACCTTCTTGAGTAAAGAAAGAGAAAATTGGCAGGGATATAAAATTTGCTTTAACCTAGTAGGAGGTTTTAAAACCCTGCAAGGATATCTCAATACAATAGGAATGTTTTACGCTGATGAAATTATTTATATTTTTGAAGGAAAAAGAGCAGAATTAATTGTCATTCCTAGACTTCCAATCGCAGTAGATAATGCTTTAATAAAACCTCATGTAATTCCATTAGCTTTAATGGGTATAGGAGCAGAGTTAAATGAATTAGAAGTTCAGGAAATTCCAGAAGCTTTAATTACCGATCGCGATGGAAAAAAAGAATTGTCTACTTGGGGAGAATTAATATGGGAAGAAGCTAAAAAAGATTTACTTGCTGAAGAACTATTAGATTTTGTCTGGTTAGATTATAAAGATACTTTTCGTGCTGACTATAATAAAATTAAGGATAAGAAAGAAAAAGTTCAATTACATGAAACTTTAGCTGAAGTTTCATACAACTTAAAAAAGTATAATGGCGATACAAGTGTCTTAGTAAATACTGGCATAAAATATGACCCCTATGAAGGAACAGAAGGTATAGATCATTTTCGTGTAACTAAAGCTTTAAGAATTAGTTGTAAAAAGATGGAAAATGGCAAATTAAGTTTGCGATATTATGGCACTCACGATCATGTACAAGGAAAAGAATTAAAGAAGAAAAAATAACTATGTTTGACACATTTAAAAACCGCTTAGAAATAGAAGGAAAACTCACAACTGTCACCGCATTACGCATAGGTGCAGCACGTTCCACCGAACCCATCGGTTCAGACTTACCTGTTGTCAAAGACGTACTCGGACAACCTTTAATACCCGGTTCCAGTTTCAAAGGTGCATTGCGCTCCCGTCTCGAAAGTTTCCTCAGAGGTATTTTGGGAAGCAACCCCCGCTTAGTTGCTAACCCCGCAGTCAATGAGGAATGGTGTATTACAGCAGAGAGAATGAAAAAACTTAAAGCAGAATACACTAACGATGCTCAATTAACAGAAGCAATATTAAAAAAAACTGATCTTATTTCCCACCTTTTCGGTTCCCCCTGGGTTGCGAGTAAATTTCAGGTGCGTGACTTAACCGTGTTGCCGGACAACTGGTTTGGGCAATATCAAGAAAGAGACGGGGTAGCGATCGACAGAGATACCGAAACCGCAGCAGATGGAAAACTCTATGACTTTCAAGTAGTGCCTGGAGGAACACCTTTTCTGTTTAAAGCAGTTGTGGAAAATGCTGAAGACTGGGAGTTAGGTTTGTTGATGGTGGGTTTGCATCAGTTTGAAACGGAACAAATACCACTGGGGGGTGGGCGATCGCGCGGTTTAGGCGTTGTGAAATTAGAAATAGAAAAAATGAATTGGTTTGATGCTAGGAAAGAAGGAGAACTGACAAAAACTGATCCTCAGAAATTAATTGGGTATTTGAAACAATTAGTTGGCGATCAAACTCCTGCTTTTGATGATGGAAAGGAGCTGAAAGATGATTGGGTAAAAGCATTAATTGATCGTCTTGAGCAGAAAGTTTCTACCACTGCTGAAGTAGAGAGTAAGCAAAATTTGTAGGGTGTGTTAGAAGGCTTAAATTTAGACTATGAAATACATTGAAAAATCCCTCGTAACGCACCATTGCATAAGTGTCTACCCACTACTCAATACCTCATAGAAAAAATTATTTTATTCTTGTACAAAATACTGAAAGGTGCGTTACGGCGCTTTGTTATTTTTTCGAGTTCAAGGCAAAATTTGTAGGGTGTGTTAGAAGGCTTAAATTTAGACTATGAAATATATTGAAAAATCCGTCGTAAGGCACCATTACATAAGTGTCTATCCACTACTCAATACCTCATAGGAAAAATTATTTTATTGTTTTACAAAATACTGAAAGGTGCGTTACGGCGCTTTGTTATTTTTTAGAATTAAATCCTAGTTTGTAGTAAGCGCCTAACGCACCCTACACTTTTATATTAATCAAAATTTACCATAGTAATTATGCACAAAAGATTTGTTAATCATTGCACCATTGATATTAATTTAATAGCCGACGGACCAATTTTAATTAAGTCTGGCAGACAAGGTGCTGATCCCACAAAACCCGATATGGAATTTGTCGAAACTTACTATAAAGGTAAGCGATCGCTCTATTTACCAGGAAGTAGTTTAAAAGGTGCTATTCGCGCCCATGCTGAAAGAATTGTCAGAACAGTTGGTGGGGAAAAAAGAGATGAAAAAAATCCCGATCTTCTTTGGGCAAATAATCCTTTAGAAGATAAATATGAATATCTTAAAGATGGCAATGGAAAAGACTTACCTGCACCTGAAATTTACAGAAAATCATGCTTTACAGACCAGATTTTTGGTAATACTTCAATTGCCAGTCGTGTCAGAATAGAAGATGCTTATCCTACGGAAGTTCAACCATTAAAAATAGAGGAAAGAAATGGAGTAGCAATTGATAGAGTATTTGGATCTGTAGCAGTAGGACCTTTTAATTTTCAAGTTTGTACTTCTGGAGAATTTAATACTAAAATTCATCTGAAAAATTTTACATTAGCTCAATTAGGTTTAATTGGTTTAGTATTGAGAGACTTAAATGAAGGTTGGTTTGGGATAGGTTTTGCTAAATCTCGCGGGTTGGGAACTGTGAGAGTTAAATATAATTCGGCAGTTGTCAAATATCCTGGTTGTAAAGTAGAAGAAAATCAAATTTTTACTATTGGGAAAAATAAAAAATCATGGTCGTATACTTCTTTATTAGGAGCAGGAGAATTTCTCTCAGAAGATGAAGTTAAAAATTACGGTTTTCCTAAACCCGATAAAATAGAAACTCCTGCCGGAGCCAAATCAATGGAATTAGGATTTGGAGTTGAATTAACTTGGCAAGGAGATGTACAAGTTCAGGATTTATTTAGAAAATCTGTAGAGTCTTGGAGCAAACTTTTAGAAGGAGGAAAAGCAGCATGAGTTTTGTCGGAACGAAACAAATAAATTCTGTGGATGAACTAGAGGAATTATTAACTCAAAATTATAATGAAAATAGTTATTATTTCCTACGTTTGCCTCATAAAGTCAGCGGTATTGTGAAAAAAAGACCATCTGAATTTCCCAGTATAGAAGGGCAAATGTTTAACGAAAACTTAGAGTTACGCTGGAAAAAAAATCAGAAAGGTTATCAAGTTTTAGTTTTGACAAAAGCTGACTTTATACATGATTTTATACCTGTAGGTACTGATTTTTCTTATTATTTGTATTTGTTGGCGATCGCTCAACTCTTGAATGATAAATACTTGAAATTATTTAGTTTTTATTTTCATACCTTGAGCCATAAACATCGAAAAACTTGGGAAACCAAAACCAGGAGTGTTGTTTCTTATGGAAAAAAAGAAATAGAAACTCGCTTTCCTAGAAAATTTAAAATCGAATGTTATAACGATAATATAGATATAGCTCAACGCTATTTTATAGATGTTCAAACTGCCACCGTACATTTTATTGCTTTAACCGTCGCATTCAAAAAGAAAAATGCCTAATAATTTCCTTAGACAAAGTTCGGTTCCTAAACCTTATAAATTAATCCCCTTTTCTGGCAGAAAACCGCGCCTGGAACATCCCGCCGGACACGATAAATTTAAAGCTAATTATTTACATGGAAATTTGTTTTTAAATCTGACAGTACAAACAGCTTTACACATTTCTACAGGTGTAGTTGTTTTAGGTAGTGATGTGGGAAAAAATTCCATTCCCTTGATTAAAACTATGACTCAAGGAATTGATAATAGTTTGATAATTCAGGGTAGTTCTCTTAAAGGTTGTATTCGTTCTGTTTATGAGGCAATTACTAATAGTAGTTTAGGGGTTGTTTCTAAAGTAACCAGTCAAAATATTCCCACAAGAGAGCTTTTACCATCTAATAAAAAAGAAAGTCTTTGTCCGGCTAGTCGGGTATTTGGTGCTATGAACTGGCAAGGTTTAATTGAATTTACAGATGCTAAATATCAAAAAGTTAGTTCTGTAGGATTTATGCCTTCTTTATATTCTCCTAGAACGCAAATTAATGAGGGAGAAAAAAATCCTATCTATTTTAATGAACAAGGCAAGGTTAAAGGTCGAAAATTTTATTACAATACTAACAGGGCAGTCGATAAAGGTAAAGAACAAGGTATTCCGGTACAGCAAGCTAAAAATCAATATATTTTCACAACTAAATTACAGTTTAAAAATTTAAAACCAGAAGAATTAGGAACTCTATTTATTGTTCTGGGATTAGACCCTAAGTATCCACTTGCTCTCAAAGTTGGTGCGGGTAAACCAGTAGGCTTTGGCACAATGAAAATAGAAGTAAGTGAAGCTAATATTCTGAAAAATAATGGAGATTTAGAAAAACGCTATTCTACTTATACACCTCTAGAAACTAACAATTTCACCGGAGAAAAATTACAGCAATTTATAGAAGAAAAGATTCAATTTGCCCACGAAAGTAATAACAAAATTATCGATAGAACTTTATTAGAAGGAATAGCTGAAGTTCTACATTATCCAAATGACCGCGAACCACCGGAGGGAATGTATTAATGTTTATCAACGACTTTCAAACTGAAAATTTAACAGACGAACAATGGAATACTGCTCATGCGATCGCTAAATCTTTGATTGACAGAAAAACTGATGTAAATGAGTTGAGAAAAATTATTTCTTATCTAAATATTAATAAAGGCAATCAAGGTTCTAATTTTTTTGTATATTTACAAGTTTTAGCCAGAAATGGAAATAGTATCGGACATAGTAAACAAACTTCTGAATATTATAAAAATTTGGAAATTGTCTGCAAAAAATATCTCAAAGAATATGAGGATAATACTCCCGTAATGTTAACGATTTTGGGTTGGGCATCTCGCTTAATGCAATATTACAAAGTTACTCCTGTGGGTGAAACTGTAGATAATAGTTCCAATATTTATGAACCTACAATTTCTCAAAGACAGCAAAAAATAGAAGAATTAAAAAAAGTTCGTCAATTTCAAGTTGGAGATATTTTAGATGCCAAAGTAATCAAAAAATCTTCTACTGGCAAAAAGGTTACTTATGAAATTGATGGCATTTATTATACAGAAAAAGAACCCAAGAATTTTGATGAGATTCCTGAGAATGGAAATGTGAAAGTTGCAGTTAAATCTTTGAAGGAAGATGAGAGTATTAATCATATTAAGTTTTCCAAAGAATAAGTTGATTGAATCAAGAGTTAGGCAAAATCAGGATATTGAGTAGGCAAGAGTCAGAAGTCAAGAATTAATCCACCCCTAACTCCTCCCAGGAGGGGAAGAGGAGGAAGTTTTTTTTATCACTAATTATCCGTACTTATATGATGTGCGGATCTCCAGAAAAGAGAGAATAGGCAGTAGGTTATAATATTAGATAAATGTAAAGTTTTATAAACAAAAGGCCAAGTATGCAAAATCTGAGTTTAGAACAAATATCCGCTCAACTAGATAGTGAAAATTCCCGCGATCGCCTCCTCGCTCTTGCCCATCTACGGGAAGTATCTGCGACTGAAGCGGTTCCTCTCATCAAAAAAGTATTGTATGACTCCAACTTACCAGTACGCTCTATGGCAGTATTTGCTCTTGGTGTCAAACAGACAGAGGAATGCTATCCAATTTTAGTAGAATTATTAGAAAAAGACGAAGATTATGGCGTTCGTGCTGATGCAGCAGGAGCTTTAGGTTATCTGGAGGATGTTAGAGCATTTGAACCTCTAGCGCGAGCATTTTATGAAGACACAAGTTGGTTAGTACGTTTCAGTGCGGCAGTTTCTCTAGGAAACCTCAAAGATAAACGTGCCCACGATCTATTGATAGAAGCGCTAGACAGTGAGGAGTTGGTAATACAACAAGCAGCGATCGCCGCTTTAGGAGAAATTGGAGACTTAGAAGCAGTAGATCATATTCTTAAATTTGCCTCTTCAGAAGATTGGTTGATTCGTCAAAGGTTAGCAGAAGCCTTAGGAAATATGTCTACTCCAAAAAGTATATCTGCTTTGAAATACTTAGAAAAAGACACTCACCCTCAAGTATCTCAAGCAGCAAGCATTTCTCTGCAACGTTTACTTGGGTGATGGGGTGATGGGGTGATGGGGTGATGGGGTGATAGGGTGATGCAGACCGAATAACTTTTTCGGCTCGTAGTTTTGCTCTAGCCCATTAAAAAGCATTGTAAGGGCTAAAGCCCAACTACAAACAAAAAACTTTATTATAGGTGATTATCCTAAAATGAAATAAGGGAATATTCTATGGAAAAACCAATCAATGTTGTGGTTTTCCCTATTCCCTGTTCCCTACTCCCTAGTTACTATTCAAAAAAGATAGAGGGTTACTTTTATTCTCGGCAAAACCCAGAATACCAGGATCGCAATATTGATACAACAAATTTCCCTGATTATCAAATAGAAAAGTTGCGCCTCTTTGGGTTAAATATGCAGAATTAGGCACATAAGTTGACCAATTACCAAGAACTTCAGTCATATTTCTTAATCTGAGTGTCGCTAGTTCAAAAGGACGTTGAAAACCTTTTCCACCTGCTAGGTTAAAAAATGATCCTTTTAGGGGTGGTAGAGGTTTAGCATGAATTACTTCTTCATCATCAATCAATTGAGGTGCTTTTTTATCCCCAGTATAACCTCTAAGCACCTCCGCTAAAGTACCCGGACTACCAATACCCGCACACATTAACATTAAATTTAAGAAAGCATTTTGGCCTGTAGTTAATAAAGGGAATTTAAAAGTTAATCCTTGATATAATTCTAATTGTTGATGTAATAAGGCATTTTCGTCAACAAATAGTGATTCAGTCGGAAACCCAGTAAATTCACAAAATTTCTTACCAGAAGCATGATTACCAATAGCGATCGCCCGTATTGTCACCCCCAATGCGTGCAATTTCGCTGATTCTCGTTGTAACCACCAAGCATATTCTAGGTTATCAAAATCGCCCAATTGTGACCAAATTAAAACTAACAGACGATTAACATCCTCACAACCACTGAGAATAGGTACAATCTGGCCATCACTAATTCTTAGACGTTCATTTTGCTTTAGGATTTGATAAATATTCATTTTCAGTTATCAATTATCAGTTATCAGTTAATCAGTATAAAAAAATGTTCCATCTTCAGCAATTCCCAAATCTTTCTATACCTCCCCATCTCTCTATCTCCCCATCTCCCAACCTCCCTATCTCCCTATCTCCCCATCTCCTCACACTCCCCACACTCTACTTTTTCCCTCGCAACCAATAAGTAACCATTCTCCCTCTACCTTTAACAGCAATTATTCCCCTTTCTTCAAAAATAAACTTATTTTTTAATAGTTCATAAGTGGCAGTTGTAACTTGAATTTTTCCAGGTTCTCCAGATGATTCCATTCTGGAAGCTACATTGACAGCATCTCCCCAAAGATCGTAAATAAATTTCTTTTTACCAATTACACCTGCTACTACGGGACCACTATTAATACCAATTCTAATTTGAAATTGCTTACCTATATCCGTTGTAAATTTAATAATTTCCTGCTGCATATCTAATGCCATATTAGCGATCGCTTCTGCATGATTTTTTTTCGGTACTGGCAACCCACCTGCTACCATATAAGCATCACCAATAGTCTTAATTTTCTCTAAACCATATAGTTCTGCCAGATAGTCAAATTTAGAAAATATTTGATTGAGTAAGTTAACTAATTCTATGGGAGGAATGCTGGCAGCAATAGGAGTAAAACCGACAATATCAGAAAATAAAATTGTTGATTCTTCAAAATAATCAGCTATGGCACTGGTATCCTGTTTCAGTCGAAATGCAATAGGTTCAGGCAAAATATTCATCAATAAACGCTCAGATTTTTCTTGTTCAGCGCGTAATGCTGCTTCTGCTTGTTTGCTAAGAGTAATATCTTCCACAGTGCCTTCATAATAAAGTAATTCTCCATTAAAATTACGGACAGCACGAGCTTTTTCACAAATCCAAATTATCCTACCATCACAACAATAAACTTGAGATTCAAAATTTGATATTTCTCCATCTTTATTAATAGCATCAATAAATTCTTCTCTGCGTTTAGGGTTAACATATAGTTGTTTTTGAATATTAGTAATATTAGTAATTAATTGTGAACAGTCAGAATAACCATACATTCTTGCTAAAGCTGGATTAGCACTTAAGAAATAACCATCAGGTGTAGTTTGAAAAATACCCTCAATAGAATTTTCAAAGATACCACGATATTTTGCTTCTGCTGCTTGTAATGCTTCTGCTGCTTGTTTGCGTTCTGTAATATCATTAACTATTAAAAGTAAGCAAGTTTTCCCATCAAGGCAAATCACTTCTCCTGACAATAACCCAACTCCAATTTGTCCTGACTTTACCCTAAACCTAATTTCTTGATTGCGAATTTTACCTTGAGTTTGTAATATTGTGAAAATGTGAATTCGCTCTTCAAGATTTACCCATAAGTTCAGTTGTAATCCTGTTTTACCAATGACTTCTTGACGAGTATAACCTGTAGTTCTAATAAAGCTTTCATTGACTTCAATTAATCTATGATCTGCAAGATTAGTAATAGTAATTACATCTGGACTTGCCTGAAAAGCTAAAGCAAATTTTTCTTCTGACTGCCTTAGTGCTGCTGTTCTTTCTTCTACTCGTTGTTCTAACTCAGCGTTAGTTTTTTCCAGATTAATAAAAGAATCTTGTAATTGCTGTGCCATTAAATTAAAAGATTCTGCTAATATCTCTAATTCATCAACTATTTTTACTTCAATTTTTTGGTTAAGTTTTCCTCTGGCAATTTCTCTACTTGCAGCACTTAAGAGCATAACAGGATAACTAATCCAACGAGAGGTTAAAATTCCTACTATTGTTGCTATGAATAAAGCAATTAAGCACAATTTAATTGTAGTACGAGTATTAACATTAATTTTATCCATAAAATCTTCTTCTGGAACGACAACTACAATCAACCAGTCTAAATTTTCGCCATCAGAAAAAGGTACTACTTGTAAAAATTGTCGCTCACCATTGAGTTTAAATTCTAATTGTTGTGATTGGTTGATTTTGCTAAATTCACCGAAATATTCTCTCAAATAATTTGCTGTATTACTAATTAGAGCATTATCGACATTTTCCGCTTTTATTCTTGTGACTTCCTGTTCTTTCAAACTAAATGGTTTTTGGGAAGTAGAAGAAGCAACTAAAAATCCAGAACGTTCCATAATAAAAGTTTGTCCTGATTTACCAATTTTCAAACCTTGGAGAAATTCTCTGATGTGAGAAAGAACAAAATCAACTCCAACTACTCCTATAAGTTGATTATTATCCTGATAAATAGGTTGAACTAAAGTTACTTTAAGTCTGAGTTCTTTAAAATCAGCATAAATATCACTCCAGGTTGGTTTTTTTGCCTCTACTGCACTCTTGTACCAAGGTCTAATTCTGGGGTCATAATCATTACCAATTTCTAATAATTCTGTAGGGTTTCCCTGACTATCAATTCCAATACTATGAAATTTTCCTTTTGTAGATTTACCAGCTCTCCCAATTTCCCATCGATTATTATTCTGAAATCCTAAACCAATAAATTCTCCCTCAGCGCCACCAAAATAAATAGCAGAAACATTAACTGAATCAAATAAAAATCTTTGTCCCCAAAACTGCTGAGTTAAACTAGCTGTATCCTGAATATTCAAATGACCTAAATTAATAGCATTTTGATTAATTTGAGCAATAACATGAGGCGCTTCTAAATAATTTTTTAATCTTTCCTGAATCCGGGTCGTAACTTCATTTCTTAATTGAGTTGTTACTTCATTAACTGCTTGCTGGCCATTACGTAGAGATAGCCATCCTGTTAAACCTACTGCCCCAAAAATTTGAACTACGAAAGGTACTATTAAAATAGCTCGTAGAGGTATGCGTATCCTCACTTTGATACGGGGAATAAAGGTTGTGGGAGCCGAATTTATGGCCATAGGATTTGATGACTACCACCTGATTTTGCTAGATTTGTTTAATTGTAACTTCCCAGTTCTAGGAAAGAAGGAAGAAGGAAGAAGGAAGGAGGAAGAAGGGAGGAGGGATAAATATTCAAACAAAAGGGGAAAATCATAAAAATAACTATCTAATTTCAAACTGGTATTATTTGTAAGCAAAACTAGAGTTTTAATTTTATACCACATAAAGTATATTTAATGTAGTATAATAAGTATTTTTGTTGCTAGAGAAAGTTTTCTAGCAATTTTTTTGTTGAATTTTTGAGGAGGGTAGTATGTATATTTCTAAGTTTAAAATATTGAATTATAAATCTTTTCGAGATTCTGGTTGGTTAGAGTTTCAGCCAGGTATCAATATTATTGTGGGTACGAATAATTCTGGTAAAACAGCTCTATTGGAAGCTTTGGGATTAGAGTTTAAAGATAATCCTTATCGTAATATTAGAATGAGAGATATACCTGATTCAGAGTCACCGGATAAGTCAACTGCTAATGTTACTTTCAGATTGGAAAAAGCAGCCATTTATGCACTGATAGATAGAAGAGAGATTTATATCGAGAATGAAAATGCTTTGAGTATTTTTCAGGGATGGTTTGATAAAGTCAAAGAAATAGAAGTTACTATATCTAATTATAAAAATGAGCCTAGTATAGTTATCTCAGATTTTCCAAAACATCTAGAAATATACGAGCCAATCTATCATAGATTAGATTGGGGAAGTTCAAAGACAGTATTTTTTATCAAAAACAGTGAAACAGGAAAATTTACACTAAATAAAGCATCTATTAAATATTCAACTCTTAGAAGTTTTTCCCAAATTATATTCGATGAATTTAAAAATAAAGTATATAGATTTGATTCTGAACGATTTCATATTGGTAGCTGTCCTTCTGGAAATAGCCTAATACTTAATTCTAGTGCTAATAATTTAGCAGAAGTCATTCATCAAATTCAGTTACCAGGCCAAAGAAAGATTTACGAGAAATTCAAGAAGTATCTGAATATTTTGTTTCCAGAAATCAAACAGGTTTCTGCTCATCTGATAAATAAACGTTCTCCTGTGAATAAAGATTACTTAGAAGTTTTAGTTTGGTCTCCAGAAGCATATGAAGAAGATGATACAAATTTAGCATTAAAATTAGCAGACTGTGGAACAGGAGTTAGTCAAGTTTTAGCCATACTTTATGTAGTAGTAACTTCCTTAGAACCAAAAATTATTATCATTGATGAACCTCAATCATTTCTACATCCAAATTTGATTAGAAAATTAATAAATATCTTTAAAGAATTTCCTCAACACCAATATTTTATAGCTACCCATTCACCCACAGTTATTTCCGAAGCTAACCCCGCAACAATTTTACAATTATCTTATTCCGAAGGTGAAACTAAAACTAAAATTATTAACTCAAAACAAACAACAGAATTACGTTCTCTTTTAAAAGAATTAGGAGTAAGTTTATCCGATGTATTTGGTGCCGATGCAATTTTGTGGGTAGAAGGTCCCACTGAAGAACTTTGTTTTCCCATAATTTTAGAAAAATTTGGTTATCTTTCCATGAAAGGTATACAAATTATGGCAGTAAAAAATACTGGAGATTTAGAAGGCAAACGCGCCCATATTATTTTCGATATTTATGATAAATTGAGTGGCGGAAATACTCTATTTCCTCCAGCCATTGGATTTATATTAGATAGTGAAAATAGAACGGAAAAAGAGAAGCAAGATATTAGTAGACGTGGTAAGGAAAAAGTCAAGTTTTTAGAACATTGTACTTATGAAAATTATTTACTCCATCCTCAAGCAATTTTCGAGATATTAAAACAAGAAAATCCATCTCTTGAAATAGCTGTAGCGGATATAAAAAATTATATTGATGAAGCTAAGAATCAAAAACGCTTCTTGCCAAAACATTGTGGATTAGAGAATTGGGAATCTCAAGTAAATGGAGCCGAATTAATTAAAGAAATTTTCTCTGAATTCTCTAAGAAAACCGTTGAGTATCGCAAAACAAAACATTCTCTAGAAATTACCAATTGGTTGCTCGAACATGAACCGAATTCTTTACAGGAACTCGCTGAATTTTTAAAAGGAATAATTAAAGCATAAGTTATAGCCCTAGATGCAAGCCAAAAGCCAAAAATGCAGAAGTCAAATTTTAAATAAATACCAAATGAGTTCTATAAAATCCGGTTATATAGTTATCCCAAAACTAATGACTCCTCCTAAGTTTAAATCTTTCTTTTTTCCTGACTTAATGATATAAAATCTGGTTGAATAGTCGTCATTGCGACGATAGGAAGCAATCTCCTAAACCTATGAGATTGCTTCCTTCCACTCCGTTCCAGTCGCAATGACGCAGGCTATAGTAATTATCCGGATGTTATATGACTCCTCAGTGCTAGGATAACTAATTACCCTGATTTTATATGAATTATCTAAAAAATGTTATAGCAACAGCCAGGGCGATTAGGACATAGACTGATGATAGGAAACACTTTTCCAACTATTCCCTATTCCCTAGCGCTATATATCAACGATAATCTTGACTCTGAATATTCCGCAACCGAGCTTCTGGACGTTTAAACCTATCTAATTGTGTTTCAAAAAATTCACGATTTGCTTTTAAATGTTCTGGATCTGGGTCATCCAAAGGATATAAAGTTGCTTGTCTTAATGCTTGAATAACCGCCGAAGTTACACAATACATCGAACGTTGAAAAGTTATCCCTAACTGAATCAACATATCATCTTCCCCCCGACAATATTGTTTGTAATAATCCACTAAGAAGGGAGGTAAAAAATGCAGCATATCCTGCATTAATAATGTTGGTGGAATACCAGCATTTCCTACTGGAAAAACATCAGCATAAAGAATCCCATAATGAAAATCTTTTTGATTTTCTGGTACTTGTTTTGCCTGAGCATTATAAGATTTTGTACCCCGGAAAGGAGCAGTGCGATAAAATACAGCTTCTACATAAGGTAAAGCTGCTTCAAATAACCAAGTAAAACCACAAGATTTGGGAATAATTTCATATAACTCTCCCCGAATATAAACATGATGATAAATCGGGCGATCGGCTACAGCAAAAATTCCATTTACTAGAAAATCCATTGCTTCAGGAACGCTAGTTAATTTTCCTTCGTTATATAAATCGAACATCTCAAAAAATACAGCAGCCATTACTTCCCAAAACAAACCCAAGTTGCTGTAATAAGAAAGTTGTCTTACCTGTTCGATAAACATTTCTGGAAATAATTTATATAAACCCAGCATCACAGGATTACCTTGAAAATAAGCCTTAATTGCTTTATCCGCTGCTGCTTTATATTCTGGAGTATCTAAATAAGGGTCAAATTTACCGCCCATCTCTCGATGCCAAAACATTGCTCTCATACAAGCTTCGGCAAATTCCATATTAATTCTGTCGTGCCAAAGGTGATGTAATAACTTAGATTTTTTGCCACTTTCTCCCTTTTCAATAAATGCTAAAAGTTCTGGGTGAGCTGTTGCTTCTCCCCGCCAAACTCGCAAGTCAGCATCATCACCAGCGTAATGATTATGTAGGTCTAAATATGACTTTGGCAAGAAGTATTTAAAGAAGGGTAAAGGGTTTAAAAATACTCTTTCGGCAATATAAAGTAAGTCGCGCCAATAGAAATCCATTGGTACTGCATAAGCTTTATAAATACCGATAATTTGCATCAGATTTTCTGGGGTATCTGGTAACATTGCACCACCTGCTTCGAGGCGGTGAATTATTTCGGCAAATTCGTGTTGAGATGGTGGAAGTTTTGTTGTTTGTATCATGTTTTTTTTAGGTGTTAGGTGAATAATGGTAATATCATGTTCGGTTAAATAGTTTTAATTATAATTAAAGTTCGTAGTAGGGCTTTAGCCCGAACTGTGGATAGGGCTAAAGCCCTACTACAAATAAAAACTTTTTTATCACTGATTATCCAGACATGATATGATTTATAAATCACTAAATCATTAGCACAAAATCTGTTCAACAATTAATAATTAGAGATTGTTTATCAAATAAGTATTAAGAAACAAGTTTCACAACTCAATCTTAAAGCTTGAATAAGGTAAGGAATTGAAATAAGTCTAAAGGGGAGAAAGTATCAGTATTCATACTCCTGAAGTTCTGGTGAATTTCTTGATAACAAATAATTGTTTTTTTCCCTATTCCCTATTCCCTATTCCCTATTCCCTATTCCCTACTTTAAATATTGACTTATTGACTGAATTTCTATTTGAGATTTAAGCACTAAAAAATTGGAAGTTTCTTCACTCCAACGTACTAACCAAGTAGGTTGAATTCCTAAAAAGAAAATCGCTACTGCTAATACCAAAGCAGGGGCACGTTCAGACCAAATAACCTTTGGATAATAAGCTGTATCATTATCTAGTTTGCCGAAACAAGTACGGTTCAACAAAATTACAAAATAAACTGCTGTTAAACCACTAGCAATAATACATAAAAGAGTGGGAATTGGAAACTTAGAAAAACTTCCCTGAAACACAATAAACTCAGCAGCAAAACCTACCATTCCCGGAATACCTGCACTTGCCATTCCACCCATAATTAATAAAGCGCTAGTAAAAGGTAAACCCCGCACCGGACTCATTAAACCATTCAAAACAGATAACTCGCGAGTGCCGACTTTAGTTTCCACTACACCCACCAGATGAAATAGAATCGCTAAAATTAAACCATGAGCTACCATTTGACTTATCGCTCCCACTAAACTTAGGGGTGTATTCGCAGCAGCAGCAACGATAATGTAACCCATGTGGCCAATAGAACTATAGGCTACCATCCGTTTAATATCTTGTTGGGCGATCGCTGCTAATGCTCCATACAAGACGCTAATGGTACCAATAATTGCCATTCCTGGTGCCACTATTTCCCAAGTTTGTGGGAATAGCCCCAAACAGAAACGCAATAATCCGTAAGTGCCTAACTTTGCCAATATTCCACCCAGCAAGATGGTAACGGGGGGAGATGATTCGACGTAAGCATCTGGCAACCAAGTATGTAAAGGTACCAGTGGTATTTTAATTCCAAATCCTACTACAAGAATTGTTAGTAAGATAAGTTTAGTTATTAGAGGTAATGATTGGGTAGATATGAGGTTATAGTCAAAACTAGGAGAATTGCTTAACCAAGTTATGCCTAAAAATCCTGCTAATATGAGAATTCCAGAAACTGCGGTATAGATGAGAAATTTTGTTGCTGCATAGCCTCGTTTTTCGCTTCCCCAAATTGCTATTAATAAATATATGGGGATTAATTCTAGTTCGTAAAACAGAACAAAAAGTAGTAAATTTGCTGAGAGAAAAGCCCCTGCCACACCTGCATTTACCAACAAAATTAAAGAGTAGTAAAGTTTCGGACGTTCGATATTATTGCCGTAGCCATAAACTACGATAAATGTTAGTAAAGAATTTAGAGCAAGTAAGGGTAAAGATAAACCATCTATTCCAAGATGATAGGTTAAACCTAATTGCGGAATCCAAGCAAATTTCTCTTGAAATTGCCAATGGGGATTATTTAAGTCAAACTTTAGAGCAATTTCTACAGTCCAAACTATCAGAGATACGGCTATTGCTAAAGTAACTTTTCGTAATTTTTCCGCAGGAATATTTCCTGGGAAAAATCCTACTAATATTGCCCCTAAAATTGGGATGATAATTAAAACACTGAGCATAATTTTTTGTTAAATTGTAGTCGATTAAATTGCCATGATATCAAATCCTGTTAAAAAGTTATAGATTCCTCGGTTCAGGAGGAGTCAGGAGTCAGGAGTCAGGAGTCAGGAGTAGGGGAGATTGAATATTGAAGTCTAGTTATAAACATATAGTATATAACCGGATTCTATATTAAACCCGCGAGAGAAAAGATAATAAAATAGTAGCCTCAGAAAATTGTGATTTTTGACAGATAAATCTGGATAACTTTAGGGAATAAAATCCTCTTATTAGTCTAATTATAACTTAGGAAAAATCAGGTTTTTTCGTCATTGCGACCGATAGGTAAGCAATCTCAATCCCTAGTTTTTCGTAATTGATTAATTATCAATTATCCATTATCCATTGGTAATGCAGTCTTGTATAACTGAAATTTTTTAACAAATATTTGCCTGTAATTCAAGTTTTCTCTAGATAGGGTTTACCGATCAAATATCAAAGCTTTTACAGATAAATATTTTACCCTTTTTAGGTCGAAAAAAGGGCAAGCTTTTAGGTCTCTCAGGTTTAAAAATTGAGCATCACATTAAATGCTCACACGAGGCAGAAAAATTAAGGGATAATTCTTACTCCTACCTTCTCGCTCATTCACATTTCTCCTGACTCCTGACTCCTGACTACTACCCCTAGCAATCATACTTTTTGAGGAAACCCTAAAATAAACCAACAGCTAACCAACTTAATAATAGGGTAATACCAATCAAAATTGTCAACAAATAAAACTGAGACTGACCAGAAACATTGTATTTTAAACCCTGACCTCCAAAAATAGTCGCGAAACCGACTAAATTAACTATGCCATCAACAATATAGCGGTCTATCCAAGAAATAATTTTTGATACTAAACCCACTACAAAAACAATCGTAATTTTATACAATTTGACTGTATAAAAATCGTAAGCAAAAAAGTCTTGTATTCCTTGGTAAGGCAATTTAATTGGTTTCTCCCACTTGTCATTTATATAAATCAACCCACCAATACCAAAACCAAGTACACTCGATAACAGTAACAAACCAGCAACAGGTTTATTAATAGTTGCCATATCTGGTAATAACTGCCAATGTGCTAATAACAACGGAACGTGCAATGTAAAACCAGCCAAAATAGTCATCGGCAAAACCAACGCCCATAAACCTTCAGGCGATCGCTCCGTCATTTGCTTAGTTTTACCACAGAAAATTAAACCAAACTCCCGAATAATACTAAAAGCAGTTAACCCATTCACCACAAACAACACCCCCACTAACCAAGGTTGAGTCTGCCACAAATTATCTGCCATTTGTAACAACGCCCAAAAACTACCCAACGGAGGCAAAGCAACCAATCCCGCAGCACCGACTAAATAGGAAATTCCAGAAATAGGGCGACGAGACCACAAACCACCATATTGAGTCAGGTCTTGACTAATACAATTTAATATTACTCCACCCGTACTCATTATCAACAAAGCCATCGCACAAGCGTAGGTAAATAATAATATTAAAGCAGTTTTTTCTTGACCAGTCCCAACCGCAATAAATACCAAACCCATGTATGCGCTGACAGAATAAGAGAGCGCTCGCTTAATATCAATTTGGGCAATAGCAATTAAAGAAGCACAAACTGCTGTAAACACTCCGACTCCTATCATTACCGTAGAAGCTACAGGAGACAAAGCTAAAACTGGTTGCAACTTAGTCAATACCCAAGCTCCGACTGCTACTACCAAAGAATTCCTGAGAATTGTACTTGGTATCGGTCCTTCCATTGCTTCATCTAACCACAGATGCAAGGGAAACTGAGCGCATTTACCCAGAGGACCGGCGATTAAAGTTAGACTTAATAGGGTAGCAGTAGTGGGAGCAATGTTTGCAGTTTCCGCCCACTCAGCAAGCTCGGTATAATTCCAAGTTCCTGCTAGGGGTAACAGAGCGACTACTCCCATCAACAAAAATAAGTCGCCTACCCGTTTTGTCAAGAAAGCGTCTCTTGCTCCCGTGACTACCAATGGTTGAGAATACCACAAACCTACTAATAAATATGTACCCAGAGTGAGAATTTCCAGAATAATGTAACTCCAGAACAGGGAGTTGCACAAAACTAGGGCACACATTCCCGCTTCAAATAATGCCAGTAGGGAGTAGAAACGCGCCCATCCCCAATCCATTTCCATGTAGGCGATCGCGTAGATTTGGCTCAGAAGGTTTAGACCTGTTATTAATATGGTCGCCCCAATAGTTAAAGTGGATATTTCTACAGAAATATTGATATTGAGTTCTGCTACTTGTAACCAGGGTATTGATAATTCTCGTGCAGGTTGATTCCAACTTGCTGTCAAAGCAATTAAACTATGTAGGAAAGCGATGAAGGTCATTATTAAATTGATGTAACCTGCTGGTCTTGGTCCGCTGCGGTTAATAATTCCGGGCGACCAAGGCAAGGCTAAAATTGCACCAGTTATGGCATAGCAAGGTATTAGCCATATTGTTTCTATAAACTCGTTGGATAACATTATTTTGATTTTGGTTTTTGCAAGATTTAGATAGATTGCCTGCTTTTTATATTGACATACTCCCGACGCTCCCCTACGGAAGAATGCGGGATTCTTCAGTCAGAGACGCCCTGACCGCTGTTTTAACAGAAGTGATGTCCTCCTCCTGTGTTGATAACAATCCGATTTTCTGTATCAGAAGTGCTGAGTTATAGTCCCTGTCTAGTTCTTGTCCACATTTAGGACATGAATGCCAGCGCTCTGATAAGCTTTTAGAGACTTGATTCAAGCATTCCCAACAATGCTGAGACGTACCTTTTGGGTCTACTTTTACAACTCGCTTACCCAGTTTCCAAGCTACATACTCTAAAACTTGAATGAATTGACCCAAAGCAGCATCTTGCAAAGACTTATTTAATCCTGACTTCGCTGATTGACCATTCGGTAAGAATTGACCATTGTCACCTAATTTGGCTTTGCAACGTCGAATTAAATTGGCTATCTGCAAGTCTTCAATGAAAATAACACTTACATCACTAAACAGATGATAAGCTAATTTGAATTGCCAGTCTAATCTTTGTCTGGCTATTAGTTGATGTAGTCTGGCTATTTTTCCCTTGAGAATTTTCCAAGGTTTTGAATGCTTGGATTTTTGGGCTAGTCTCACCTGTAGTTTAGATAATCTATGTTCAGAGAGTCTAAAAAACTTAGGAACTTCTATAAATTCGCCATCAGATGTAACAGCATAGTGCAACAATCCTAAATCAATACCTTTTGAGTTATCTTCGGTGGGTTGAATTTCTGCAACCTCTACAGGTACTGTTTTGTCTTCTATCGTGAAACTGATATAATATCCATCAACTTCACGAATTACTGTACCTGTCTTAACCTTGAATCCTACTGGTATTAGGCGATTGTAAACAAACGGAATTAAACCAATCTTTGGTAAATTGACACAATACCGACCGTTAGCATTTTTAACAATATTTGCATTTGATAGTTGAGGATAACTAAAAGAGTTATAGTAATGCCTGCCTTTAAATTTAGGTCTGCCGCTAGTTTTACCGTTTTTATTAGGTATGGTATAGTTATCTATTGTTGTTTGTACACGCTGGATAACATCCTGTAAAACTTGGGAATGTATGGACTTATATTCAGGGAAAAGTTTTTTGGTTTGTGCTAAATCTGCTAGTTGAACAGTTTCCCACAAAACATAACCATTGACTATGTTCGGATGCTGATCCCCTTTCTTGGTTATTGAATTACCATTGCTGTCCTTTTTTCTACCATCCCGTGTTTGTATTCTAAATTCAGGGATATTTTGATAAATCCGATCTACTGGCACTACTGAAACATTAAGTGGACAAGCGTTAAGTAGTGTGCGCGTTGCTTCAAACCAATTCAACCTTTCAGCTAAACGATAATTATATTGCTTCCTGGCCATTTCTAACCAGTTAGATATAATCACCGCTTGCCTTTTATGTGGTTTTAACTTGTACTTGTATTTCAGTAGCATTGTAGTATCGACCTTTATATCTACATTAGCTATAATATCAAAAATCAAGACCAGCTACACACATCGGTGCCCGGCTTTCCCATACGACACGCTCATTGAAAATTACAGCGCGGGACTTCCCGCCCGGGTAGTTAATTTTGATACAAAGATTAATATTTTTGTTGGAGTATAATTTAATTTTTTTATCTGTAGGTTTTGGACTTTCGACAAAAACCAAAAATGGTTAGCATAATATTTGCGCTAACCAAGTCTGGCAATATCCCTCTGTCTTCAGTGAAAAAAATCACTGAAAAATAGAAACAAAAGATAGGGTGAAGCACATTAACGAGTTGGGTGATTTTCTGAATATATGTAATACTAATTGGTATAAGTAATTTACTTCCTACTTGTCAAATTCTTTTACCAGCAATCATTTCAGGTAAAATCAGCCATTAAATAAAAATTATCTTGCCAAAATATCTGATTTGAAGTTATAATTATTGTCTACTTAATATTAAGTTGTTCAATTATGTATATGTCGCTTCATTGCTAACTGCTGATGCCTCATTTAAAACCAATGAATTTCAACTTTATCCCCATACTTTAAATTAAGTTGCTCCTCAGCACTACCACCATTAGCAGCAATTTCTACAAAACCATGAGAGCCAATAATTGTAATTAATTCCCCTGATTTACAGTCAGCATAAGTATTGCCACTAGAAATTGTTTTAGCCGCTGAAAAATTAGCATTATTATTAACAATAATCGACCAATTGTTCTCAATAACATAACTACTGGAAATATTAGTAATTATATTGCCAAAATGGTCAATATGCTGAACGCAACCTACAATATTTGATTCTGTTATAGTAATATCATTTAAAGGCAATTTAACTAAACTGTCTGGATTAATTTTTTCTCCCAAATTTTCTAACTTAACCCCACTACCAATATGAGCAGCAACAGGAGCAAATATATCTCTACCATGAAAAGTTGTACTCGGTGTTTTTGTCCGCCAATACTCAGAATTAGTAAGCGAAACCACCTCAATATTTTCAATTTCTAAACCTTCCAAAACTCCACTAAAAATACCATTATCAGGTCCGACTAAAAAACCTGTAGGTAGTTGAATAGCGATCGCTTTTCTGTTACTCCCAACTCCCGGATCGACAACAGCAACATGAACTGTTTCTGCTGGAAAATAAGGATAAGCATTTTGCAAACAAAATCTGGCAGCAAATAAATTTTGGGGAGGAATTTGATGAGTTAAATCAATTACTTTTATATTAGAGTTAATTTGAGAAATTACACCTTTCATTACACCGACATAGACATCTTTTAATCCAAAATCAGTTAAAAGTGTGATTATTTTTTTATCTGACATTATTCTGTTTAATAACTATAGCGCTATAAAAAATTATTCGGAAATTGATAAAATTGAAATATAAATCAATAGTTTTGACTTGAGCTAATAGCTTAAAGCTTTGGTTCATTCTGAATTCTGAATTCTCAATTCTGAATTCTCAATTCTATTTCCATCTTTCAATTTGAAATTTAGCATCTCTATAACCCCCTGTACGACCTTGCTCTAAATAAAGTTGAGCTGCTTTTTCAAAATCACTAACTGCTCCTTTTCTATCTCCGATCTTAACCCTAACTAATCCTCTATTGTAATAAGCAGCTGCATATTCTGGGTTAAGTCTAATAGCTTGAACATAATCGGCGATCGCTTGCTGATAATTTTCTTGTTCTGAATAAATAGTAGCACGATTTGCATAAGCTTCAGCATTATTTGGGCTTAATCCTATTGCTTGAGTATAATCTTCTATTGCTTTTTCTGGTTGATTTGCTGTAGCATAAGCTAAACCTCTATTTGTATAAGCTTTAGGATTTTCAGGATCGAGTTTAATTGTCGTAGTGCAATCAGATATAGATTTTTCATACTCTTGTAAATTTAGATAGGCAATACATCGATTATTATAAGCAATGTAATTTTTAGAGTTGATTCGAATTGCCTTAGTACAATCAGATATAGCGTTTTCATACTCTGCTAAATTCAAGTATGTGCTACAACGATTTGCATAAGCTTCTTCATTTTTAGGATCTATTTCAATAACTTGATTATAATCATCTAGAGAACCCTGATAATCTCCGAGAAAAAACCTGCTTCTGCCTCTATTATAATAACCATCTATCTCTTTTGGTTTAATTTTAATCATCTCAGTGTAATCTGCTATTGCTCCTTGTAAATCATTATTGGCAGCACGAGCTAACCCTCTAGCATGGTAAGCATTAATATCATTCGGTTGCAGTCGCAGAGCTTGAGTATAATCTTCAATTGCCGCCGGATAGTTTTGGGATTGATAGTAAACAAATCCTCGTTTGTAATAAGCTTCAGAATCTTGAGGTTTCAGGCGTAACACCTGGGTAAAATCATCAATTGCTCCTGAATAATTTTGGTTATCAGAACGAACTCCCCCTCGGTTAAAATAGGCATTAACATAACTAGGGTTAAGATTAATCGCTTTACTGTAATCAGCAATAGCATTTTGATAATTTTCTAAGTTGTAATAAGCATTCCCTCTTTGGTAGAAATACTCTGCTTGACCAGGATTTAATTTAATTGCTTGATTAAATGCTGAAATTGCTACTTGTTCATTCCCTTGATTAACACTTTCTATCCCTCTTTCAAATAGTCTTTCTGCTTTGATCGGGTTAGGACGATTCAAAAAACTTACTATCCCAATCAGCACTGCTATCACCCCTAAACTTGCAAAACCAAATACAATCAACCACAATGAATTGGATGCAATACCCTTGCTACTAGTTTGAATTTGAGGACTTATACTTCTTTCAGCTATAGGTAGTGGTGTCATCATTTTTTTTGGGCGAGCGCTAATTTTCTGTAGCGCTTTAACAACTTCTGCTGTAGACTGATAACGTTTTGTGTAATGGTAATGTACCATTTTTTCGATAATATCCGCTAGATTTGAGGAACATTGCGCTCGATTTCGCCAGAGGATACCACTAGGATTTGAGGGCGAGAGGTCTTGTAGTTTTGGCAGTTCACCACTAGGAATACCTGTCAGAGCTTGAATACCAATCATACCTACTGCATACAGATCGCTATTATATTGAGGAATACCTTGAAATTGTTCGATCGGCATATAGGAGGGAGTACCTGTAGCTATGGTTCGTTGCATTTCTCCATTTGCTTCTGCGATCCGATGACTAACTTCTTTGACTGAACCAAAGTCAATTAAAACTAATTTTCCATCTGGTTGACGTCTAATTAAATTTGATGGATTAACATCCCGATGAATCACCTCATGTCCATGTACAAATCCTAAAATTTCTAAAATTTCTAATAAGAGCTGAATTACTTGTTTTTCTGGCCAGGGTTTACCAGGAATAATTTCTTTATTTAATGGTGTTCCGGGAATAAATTCTTCTACTAAATAAAATTGATTATTTTCTTCAAAATAAGCTAATAATAAAGGAATCTGATCGTGTCTGCCTAATTTTTCTAATATTTCTGCTTCTTGCTTGAACAAACGGTGAGCAGTTCTGACAATTGTAAAACTATTACCAGGAGCCCTTAGTTGTTTGACCACACATTGAGGATGCCCAGGGCGACGAGTATCGGCAGCCAAATAGGTTTGTCCAAATGCACCAGAACTCAGCACTTGCACGACACGGTAACGTCCATCTAGCAGTTGACCTATCATGTTCATGTTATTCATTTTATACCATTTTTCTTAACTATCGAGAGAAATTAAGTTAGATTAGGGAACAGGGAACAGAGAGAGTAGGTTAGGTTATAAATTAAGTCTCTCAGTATTTTTGGTAGTTGGTATAGCGCTACGCGCAAGTCAGAAGTCAGAAGTCAGAAGTTAGAAGTAATCTATGACTGAGTTTTCGCTGCGGAAATGCTCCGCAAACACCATATATTAATTTCCTAACCTTTGCTTAGACTGCTATATTATTTTATATAATATATCAAATAAATAATAATCAAAACTCTTCTTTATAATAGTTAAATTTTGGCTTTAGGTAGAAATTAAAATGGTAAGTTTAATTTTTAAAACGGTTAATTATTGTAGTTTTTCTATCATATTAAGGGAATTTTGATAATCCTTGATTTTACCTTGTTCTAAGTATAGGTTAGCACTTTGGCGAAAGTCTGCTACTGCTGCTGGTAGCTCTTGTAATTCATATAGTATAATTCCTCGATTATAATAGGCTTTAGCATTACTTGGATTAAGTTTAATTGCCTGGGAAAAATCTTCAATAGCTTGATTATAGTTTCCTATCTCTGAGAAAAGTATTCCTCGATGATTATAAGCAAGGGAATCTTGAGAATTGATTTTTATTGCTGTGGTAAAGTCTTCTATTGCTGCTTGTAAATAGCCATTAGCAAACTGCGCTAAACCTCTGTTTATGTAAGCTTTGGCATTTTCATTGTCTATACCAATAGCAATACTACAGTCTTCTGTTGCTCTTTGATGTTTCCCTAGATTAAAATAAGCAATACATCGATGATTGTATGCTAGATCATTTTGAGGATTTATTTCTATTGCCTGGTTGCAGTCAGATATCGCAGCTTGATGATTTGCCAGATTTAGATAAGCGCTACATCTATTTGTATAAGCATCAGTATCATCTGGTTTTAATTCTAATACCCGATCGTAATCTACGATAGCACTTTGATAGTCTGCTATTTCCAAGTGAGACTTACCTCGATGATGATATGCTTGTACATCATTGGGGTTGATTTTGATAGCTTGAGTGTAGTCACTAATTGCACCTCCTCGATCTCCTATCGTTCCTCTTGCTGTTCCCCGATTAATATAAGTGTTGCTATCTTTGGGATTAAGTCTCATTGATTGACTGTAGTCTTGAATGGCATTTTTGTAGTCTCCAATTTCGTAGTAAATTTGCCCTCGTTTGTTATAAGCTTTAGCATAGTTGGGATTTATTCTTAATGTTTGTGTTAAATCGGTAATTGCTTTTTCATTGTTATCTAGTTCATAATAAATTAGACCCCGTTGATAATAAGCATCGTTATAGTTGGCTTTGATTTTAATCGCTGCTGTATAATCTTTTATTGCTTTTTCATAAGCTCTTTGAAAATAGTAAGAGTTGCCTCTTTGATAGTAAATAGAGGCATTTTTGGAATTGAGTTTGAGTGCTTCGGTGTAGTTGGCGATCGCTGCCTCTTGTTTTCCTTGTTTTGCTAATTCTTGACCTTCCTTATAGAGTACTTGTGCTTCAGCTATAGGTTGGTATTGCCAGAGAGCGATCGCTACTCCTGCTATTGTGATAAATGCTGAACCGGCAATTAATATATTTTTTTTACTGTGTCTGGGTTGAGGAGGTGCTGATTGAATCTCTCTAACTTCAAGTTTTGTAGTTACTGTTTCTGGTTGTAAGAGAATTTCATTATGTACTGAGACTGATATCTTACTCAATTCTGCTAGCACTTCTGTTGGTGACTCATAACCTTCTTCACTTTGACTATTTACCATTTTGTCAATGATATCTGATAGTGCTAGAGAACATACTTGTAAATTCTGCCAAGGTACTTCTATTCCTGGAGTATTGTTAGTTTGTTTTTGCTTTAATAAATCTTGAGGTGATAATCCTGTTAGTGCTTGAATAGCAATTATCCCTAAAGCATAAATATCATTTTTTTTGTCTAGTTTCTCCTGATTTTTATCTAACGGTATATAAAGTAAGCTGTCAGAGTTATGTTGGCTGTGATTTTCTGATATTAATGGTTCTTGATTTAATTCTAAAATTCTCTGAATTTCTCTTTCTAACCCAAAATTAATTAAGAATAATTTTCCATCTAAGATTCGTCTAACTAAATTTCCTGGTTTGATTTTTCCATGAGTTTCCCCCTGACTATGAATCAAAACTAAAACTTCCAGCACCTCCTTTAATATATTAATTACTTCTCCTTCCAACAAAGGTTTATCTCTAGCCAACTCTTCAGTTATAGAGATACCTACTATATAATCTTCAACTAAATATATATTATTGTTTTCTTCAAAATAAGCTAATAAGTTCGGTAGTCCCTCGTGTGTACTTAAACTATAAATCTTTTCTACTTTTTCTTGAAATAATGATAATATAATCTCTCGATTTTCAGAGTTAAAATTGCCTAGTTGAATTTCTCTAACTACGCATTGGGGTGAACCTGGACGGTGGGTATCTGCTGCCAGATATGTTTGTCCTAAAATAGTTAAACTTATAGGTTGGATAAAACAATAGCGTTTATCTACAATTTGGCCAATCATTATCTACTCTCATCCGATTACAGATATGTGTTTATATAAGTAGGTAGGTCTAATTAAACGTTAAAAAAATTGTAGGGGTGGGTTTAGCCGAAAGGAAAATTAGCGATGTAGTCCTAAAAACCGCCCTAAGCAAGAGAGGCAATAGGCAAGACTGGGTTGGTAGAATGTGTAATTAATTTTGCCTAGTGCAGGATGACGGAAATAAGTGACCAGTGACAAAATACTCAAAGCCTTACCAATCAAAACTTATAACTTCTGACTTCTGACTTCTGACTTCTGACTTCCGCATAGCGGTACTAGGTACTTATCAAAGTAATTGGGTTGCGCAACCCAGCCTTTTAAGCCTAAATATTTTTGGAGGGTTGCTCAGGCATCCCTGTTACAAAAACAACTTTTGACTTCTAACTTCTGAGTTAGTTAAAGTTTATTCTTCTAACCAGACTATCTTTACTATTTTAGGACTACCCTTTCTAGCGACATATTATCGATTATTTTATTATAATAATTAAAAACCCAACCAGGTTATATTGTGTCAATACAATAACTCGAAAATTATTAAAGTAATTTAATTTAAAATAGATTATTCTCTAAATTTTTTCGGCGACTGCTACGCCACCAACGAATTATTCTTAACCCCACAAAATAACTCAATATCCCTCCTATTATACCCATTACCAAACAACCTAAAAATAGAGATGTAACAAATTGAGTCCCATATTGCATTAATTCTGGAAATGAAAGTATACTTTCAGGTACAAACTCTACCTGAGAGTTCACTAACCATCGACCAACTTGAAAGTTAATTGCATATATTGGTAAATAAGTTAAGGGATTACTTACCCAAGTGCCAGCAGCAGCAGCAATTTTATGACCTCGGACTAGGGTTGCTAATGCGACACCAACTATGGTTTGGACACCAAAGATAGGAAATAATCCAGCAAAGACTCCTACTGCTAAACCCCTAGCAATATATTCAGGAGTCCCCCGCATTCGGATAAAGCGCCAGTATAAATATCGCCCGTATCTATGCCAATGGGCTAGTTTATTGCTGTTTGATGGAGATTTCTTTGTAGTTAGATTAGGTAGTAGCTGCTGTGGAATTTGTTGGAGGTTTTTTAACATAACTCAAATAAATTTACTTTTGCTGAATATTATATAGCCGATACTATTTTATGAGATAGATGACCATATCATCACAACCAAAACCCTTTAGGGGTAATTCGCGTTTTGCATTCTGCAAAGCTTTCCTAAGGTCATGCTCCACAAACGCTTTTCATGTTGCATTTCATGTCGGCGACAGCCGTTTTGCTTTTCGGCTCTCGCCGACATGAATGCGGAGCATGACCTAGGACATCGTCCCTACTATGGTCTACCGAAATGAAAGCCGCTGTAATTGCCCAATATATAGGTGAAAAACTTGTATAGAACCCCTAAGAGATCTATATAATTATGCAAGTCTTGTCTATTCGTGCATCAAGAATGAGGAAAAATTATCTGAAGCAGTGTTGAATTTTTTTTATTATTTCTCCCCACATCTTCCCTCTTCCCTCTTTCCTCTTACCCAATTATTAATTATTAATAATTAATAATTAAATAATTCTGGTTTAAAG